>MNUO01000049.1 GCA_001871015.1 Candidatus Desantisbacteria bacterium CG1_02_38_46 | reverse complement strand
AAAGATTCGCCATGCTCTTTCTCGTATTGTTTTAGCAATTCTTTCCAGTCTAACTTAGGGCCTGATTCTTCTTTTGCTGGAAGTGGTAGGTTAGGATCAACGTAGAAATTACGCCAGTTTGGATGTTTTTCTTTGAAATCATCCCTGGGTTTAACTTCGGGATTACGATTTGCTAAAACATCTTGTAGTCCTTGAATAATTTGTTCTATTTCATTACGAGTAAACTTAGAACATATCCAGATAACGAATCGCTCTATTTTTCTCATGGACTTACCTCCGAAAGAAGATTTAAAATATTTGAGTTTATTATACTCAAATTTTTAAAGAAGGCAAGTCCATGAGGGACTTATATAAACTTTGCTTGTGGATAATGACGCTCTGTGGAAACTGATGCTCCGATGTTGCATCGGAGACACAGTTTCCACATCGCTTGGATCCCCCTGTCTGCTTGACGCAGACAAGCAGGGGGACCCACATTATCCACTAAGCACTACTGCTAATTTTAATATATTTTTTAAAAACAAAAAGTAGGTCAAAAGTATCAAAAAAAGGGGGAGGGAGACTAAATCTTCAAATCTCCGTCCCTACATTAATAAAACTGCTAAGATATTTTTGACACTACCAAAAATTATTGAGGGGGGTTATTATGAAAACAAGCATTGTTACTACATTGAACCCGAAAGGGCAGGCGACCATTCCTAAGAGAGTAAGAGAAATTTTAAAAATTGGAGCGGGGGATAAAATTGAATTTGACATTGAGGATAATGGAATTAAAATACGGCCCATTCTTAATTTAGAATCCGCTTTTGGACGCGTGCGCCCTAAACACATGCCCGAGGATTTCAAAAAATTAAGGAAATCGTTTGAAGAGAAAGTAGCCGAAGAAGTCAGGAAGGAAGTTTAGCTATGCGCTTTATTGACACCAACCTTTTGATTCGCTTTTTCACCAAGGATGATAAAGAAAAAGCCAATAAGGTGCTCGCTCTGTTTAAAAGGGTTGAGAAGAACGAAGAAATAATCACAATGTCTCCGCTTGTAATCTTTGAGACGATTTTCACCCTTGAAAAATCTTATGGAATACCAGGGCAAGAAATTAAAAATCTTTTGTTGCCGATTTTAGCACTCAAAGGTCTTCATCTGGCAAATAGAGAAATTTATGAACATGCCCTTGATTTCTATATTGAAAAAAATATATCGTTTGCAGACGCCTATAATGCTGCCTGTGTGATAAAAGAAGGAATAAAAGAGATCTACAGTTATGATGAAGATTTTGATAAAATAGAAGGCATAAAACGAGTCGTCCCATAGCTATGCACTTTAACTTACGAATAAGAACAGAAAGGGAATCAAAGAATGAAAATTATCGAAGGTAGTATTACTGCCCCTAAAGGTTTTAAAGCTGCAGGAGTTCACTGCGGGATAAAAAAGAAAAAGAAAGACCTTGCAATCATTTACTGCGAAGTTCCAGCCAATGCTGCTGCTGTTTTTACTTCCAATAAAGTGAAGGCAGCGTCAATATTAGTAAGCCAGGATGCTATCCGTAAGGGAAGCAAAATCCAGGCAATAGTTGCCAATAGCGGAAGCGCTAATGCCTGTACAGGTAAAAAGGGGATTGAAGATGTAAAGGAAACTGTTGAGTTTACAGCAAAGGAATTTGGAATCCAGAAAAACAGTGTGCTTGTTGCTTCAACTGGTAAAATCGGCATGTCCCTTCCAATGGATAAAATAAAACAAGGAATAAAAAAAGTAGTTTCAATGTTGGACAGCAATGGCAGTTCAGATGCTGCGCTAGCAATTCTGACAACTGACAAAATTAAAAAAGAAATTGCAGTTGAGATAAAAATTGATGGTGTGCCAGTCAGAATAGGTGGAATTGCCAAGGGTTCGGGAATGATTTATCCCAATATGGCAACAATGCTGTGTTTTTTGACAACGGATATATTAATAGACAGAAATGCACTAAAATCTGCACTGAAAACATCTGTTGATAGTTCTTTTAATTTAATTACAGTTGATGGTGACAGGAGCACAAATGATATGGTCGCTGTGCTTGCTAATGGGTTGGCTGGCAATGAGAAGGTATATAGAAATTCTTCGGCATACAGGATATTTCAGCAAGTCCTGAGTTATGTGTGTACCTTCCTGGCAAAAATGATGGTAAAGGATGCAGAGGGGGCAACTAAGTTTATAGAAGTGAAAGTTGCAGGTGCTGCAAGTTTTGCCGAAGCGAAAATAGCAGCTTTCTCCATTGCGAATTCAAATTTGGTTAAAACCGCCATGTACGGCGAAGACCCAAATTGGGGCAGGATTGTATCTGCAGTTGGGAATGCCCCAATAAAACTCAACCCAAATAAAATAGATGTCTTTTTTAGTGGAATCCCTGTGGTTTGTAACAATGCGCCAGTTTCAGGAGGAAGAGAAAGAGCAAAGAGGTTATTGTCTAATAATGAGATAGTAATTTTTGTTGACCTTGGTATCGGGAAAGGTAAGTGTAGTGTCTGGACATCAGACTTGACGCCAGGATATGTGAAAATAAATGCAGCGTATACTTAAGAATGGAGAAGAATGAAAAGGATAATCGAAAGGGCAAAAATTGTCATTGAAGCACTGCCATACATACGTAAATTTTACGGGAACACTTTTGTGATAAAATATGGCGGAGCAGCAATGGAAAAGGCAGACCTCAGGGAGAGCGTTGCAAAAGATGTGATTCTTATGAAATATGTGGGGATGAATCCCATACTCATCCATGGTGGCGGTCCTGAAATAACCCTGGCACTGGAAAAATTAAACAAAAAAACAAAATTTGTGCAGGGTTTAAGAATGACAGATAAGCAAACAATGAATGTGGTGGAAGATGTCCTGGTGAGGAAAATAAATAAAGACATTGTCAATCTTATAAATAAATACAGCGGAAAGGCGATAGGCTTGAGCGGAAAGGATGCGAGTTTTATTCGTGTCAGAAGGCAGACACCTGATGGAATTGATATAGGTTTTGTCGGTGAGGTTGAAAAAGTTAACAGTCGTTTTCTAAGTGCTCTTGCTAAAGACTTCATTCCTGTTATCGCACCTGTTGGAGTAGATGAAAAAGGAATAGTGTATAATGTAAATGCCGACGAAGTTGCCTCTAATATTGCGAGTGCACTTAAAGCAGATAAGTTGATTATGCTTACAGATGTGCGAGGGGTGCTGGATAAAAAAGGCAATTTGATTTCAACTATAAAATTAAAAGATGCTAAAAGAACAATGAGTGCTGTCGGAAAGGGAATGATACCGAAACTGAAAGGATGCATTAATGCGGTGAAACAGGGAGTCAAAAAAACACACATTATAGATGGCAGAATTCCCCACGCTCTGCTTTTAGAAATTTTCACCGATGAAGGAATAGGGACGCAGATAACATAATGTGATGAAAGAAAAAGAGATTATTAAATTAACTGAAAAGTATATTTTGCCGACCTACAAAAGAAATCCTGTTGCATTTGTAAAAGGAAGTGGCACAAGGATATGGGATGCAAAAGGTAATGCATATTTAGATTTCTTTTCCGGACTAGCAGTAAACAACCTTGGACACTGCCATCCGGATGTGGTCAGAGCGATTAAAAATCAAGCCAATAAGCTGATGCATACTTCGAATCTCTATTATACCCAACCACAGGCAAAACTTGCAGAAAAATTGATAAAACTGGCTTTTCCTGGAAAAGTTTTTTTCTGCAACAGCGGAGCTGAAGCAAATGAAGCTGCAATTAAGCTTGCACGCAAATGGGGAAACCCGAACCGTAACGAGATTATTACTATGAAAGAATCATTTCATGGAAGGACTGTAACTACACTGACTGCTACAGGACAGACTAAATACCAGAAGGGTTTTCAACCGCTTGTGTCAGGATTTAAGTACGTGCTTTTTAATAATTTAAATGCATTAAAGAAATCAATTACTAAACAGACCGTAGCAATAATGATGGAGCCGATTCAGGGAGAAGGTGGAGTCAACATTGCAAGTGGTGAGTTTATAAAAGGTGTGCGCAAACTATGCAACGAGAAGAAAATCCTCCTTATATTTGATGAAGTTCAGACAGGAATTGGACGGACAGGTAAAATGTTTGCTTATAAACACTACGGCGTCACTCCTGATGTGCTGACGCTTGCCAAAGCACTTGGTGGCGGATTGCCAATAGGAGCGATGATAGCGAGTAAGAAATTTGCTGATGTTTTACGAGCTGGAACTCATGCATCTACTTTCGGAGGAAACCCTGTTGTCTGCGCTGCATCCTGCGCAGTTTTAGACATAATTAAAAGGAAAAATCTGTTAGGCAATGCAACAAAGATGGGAGATTATTTATGTAAAAAATTGCTGATTTTAAAATCTCGTTACCAATTCATAAACGATATTCGAAACAAGGGTCTTATGTTAGGTATAGAACTAAACATCAAGGGTGCAGATATTGTGCAGGAATGCATGAGAAAAGGTTTGCTTATCAATTGCACAGCAGAAAAAGTCCTGCGGTTTTTACCACCGTTAAATTTGAGTAAAAGCGAAATTGACGAAGCAATTGAAATTTTTGAAAAGGTTATAAGAAAATGGAAAAAAATCTGATCTCTATTTATGATTTAACAGTTAGAGAAATTAAAGAAATTCTCGAATTTGCTATAGACATTAAAAAGAAACATTTAAAAGGTCAGGAAGTCCTGACATCAGGCTTGCTCAAAGGGAAGATTTTAGGTTTGATTTTTCAGAAACCATCCACCAGGACAAGAGTTTCTTTTGAAGCGGGCATGAAACAACTTGGAGGAGAAACAATTTTGTTAGATATCAAAGAGTCTCAGTTGAGCAGGGGAGAAACAATTGCGGATACTGCAAAAGTGATTTCTAAGTATCTTAACGGAATAGTAGTGCGCGGAGAGCATAAATTTCTTTTAGAATTTGCAAAGCATGCGTTAATTCCTGTAATAAATGGCTTGACAGAAGTTACACATCCGTGCCAGATTCTTTCTGATTTACTGACAATCAGCGAATCAGGTAAGAATTTTAAAAATCTTAAACTGGTTTTTGTTGGCGATGGAAATAACATTTGCAATTCCTTAATGTTTGCGGCCGGGAAACTCGGAATAGACTTTATTGCATGCTGCCCTGCAGGATATGAACCCGGTGCACAGATTATTGAAAAAGCAACCAAAGATGCTAAAAAAAGTGGTGGGAGCATAGATTTGTTTCACAACCCTGCTCAATCCGTAAAAGACGCAGATGTTATTTATACAGATACGTGGGTAAGTATGGGTCAGGAGACTGAGGTGAAGAAACGGCTTCATGATTTCAAACCATACCAGGTTAACAAGGAATTGCTAAAATATGCAAAGCAGGATTGTGTTGTCCTGCATTGTCTCCCGGCTCACCGCGGACAGGAAATTACATCAGAAGTGCTTGACGGTAAAAATTCTATAATCTGGGAACAGGCTGAAAACCGCCTTCATGTCCAGAAAGCAATTCTGATTCTATGGTTGGGCAATAAAAAAAACAAAATGAGGAGATAAAATGAAAATTGCGCTGGCTTATTCAGGGGGATTGGATACTTCTGTGGCAATCAGGTGGTTGAAAGAAAAGTACAATGCCAAAGTCATATGTGTCTATGCCGATGTAGGGCAGGGGGAAGATATTAACGCCATTGAGAAGAGGGCGATTGCAAGCGGTGCAAGTAAAGTTTATGTTTCAGACCTGAAAGAAAAATTCATAAAAGAATTTGTATTTCCGGCCTTAAAGGCAGGTGCTGTTTACGAACAAAAATATCTTCTTGCAACAGCGCTCTCCCGACCACTTATAGTCTGGGAACTTGTCAGGGTTGCAGCGCTGGAAAAATGCGATGCCGTTGCTCATGGTTGTACAGGAAAAGGCAATGACCAGGTCAGGTTCGAGGTTGGCATGATGACTCTTGCTCCACACCTTAAAAACATTGCACCTGTAAGGGAATGGGAACTTGCATCGAGGGAAGAAGAAATAGAATATGCGCACAAGCATAATATACCAATAAATGTTACTAAAAAAAGTCCATATAGCATCGATAAAAATCTCTGGGGAATAAGCATTGAATGTGGCACCATTGAAGACCCTTCAGTGGAACCGGATGAAAATGTTTACCAGATTACAAAATCAGCACAGGATGCACCAGATAAGCCGACTTATGTCGAAATTTATTTCAATAAGGGTGAACCGGCCAAGTTAAACGGAAAAACTCTTTCGTCCACAGATATTGTTTGCAAGTTGAATGAAATCGGGGGCATAAATGGGATAGGAAGGGTTGATATGATGGAAAACCGGTTGGTTGGAATAAAGTCCCGAGAGATTTATGAGTTTCCGGCAGCAACAATTCTTATGAATGTTCACAGGGAACTGGAATCCCTGGTTCTGGACAGGGAAACAATGCATTATAAGGAGCTGATAGCCCAGAAATATTCTGAACTAATTTATTATGGGCTCTGGTATTCTCCGCTTAAAAAGGCCCTGGATGCGTTTATAAATCAGACCCAGAAAGAAGTGACAGGGTTTGTGCGATTGAAACTTTACAAGGGAATGTGTAACCCGGTTGGCAGAAAATCCTCTTACTCATTGTACAACTTAAATCTGGCAACATATGAAAAAAGTTCTACATTTGACCAGAGGTTAGGTGAGGGATTTGTTAAACTATGGGGATTGCCATATAAGATAAAGGCACTTAGGAGACGAAAATGAATTTTTTAAGAAAGAGGTTCAACAAAGGATTGAGGAAAGAGGTTTTAGAGTTCAGTTCGTCTTTAAAGTTTGATAAAAGACTATACAAATACGATATTGATGGTAGTATTGCTCATGCTAAAATGTTAGGAAAATGCGGAATAATTTCAAAGAGAGAATCCTGCAGGATTGTGAAAGGATTAGAAGAAATTCACCAGGAAATTGAAAATGGAAAATTAAAACTTAGAAATGCAGAAGATATTCATATGGCGATTGAGGCCAGGCTAATCCAGAAAATCGGCTCTCCCGGTAAAAAACTTCATACTGCAAGGAGCAGGAATGACCAGGTGGTACTGGATTTTCGTATGTTTCTGAGGGATGCGGTTGGAGAAATTATTAAATTGCTCAGGAATCTGCAGGAAGTAATCTTGGGAGTTGCCAGAAAAAACTTGAGCGTGATAATGCCCGGGTACACGCACCTGCAGCATGCTCAACCGGTTTTATTTTCCCATCATATTATGTCTTATTTTTTTATGCTGAATCGTGATGCTCAGAGATTGAGAGATTGTTTGAAGCGAATTAATGTTATGCCTTTAGGTGCATGTGCTCTTGCCGGAACCTCACTTCCAATTGACAGGAAATATGTGGCAAGACTTCTGGGTTTTTCAAGTGTCAGCGAAAACAGCATTGATACTGTAAGCGACAGAGATTTTGCCATTGAAACATTGGGGCATCTTGTTCTTATAATGGTGCACCTGAGCAGGTTGAGCGAAGAACTTATCCTGTGGAGCTCTTCAGAATTTAATTTTATTGAAATTGACGAGTCCTTCTGCACTGGTTCCAGCATTATGCCGCAGAAAAAAAATCCTGATATTCCTGAACTTATAAGAGGTAAAGCTGGCAGAGTGTTTGGAGACTTAGCTACACTAACTATGACAATGAAAGGATTGCCGCTTTCCTACAATAGAGACATGCAGGAGGACAAAGAGCCAGTATTTGATGCAGTGGATACAGTGAAAGAATGTCTTAAAATCTATATTTCCCTTTTGAAAAATATTAAAGTAAATAAAGATAAGATGTATCTTGCTGCTAACGATGGGTTCTCTGTTGCCACTGATTTAACAGATTATCTTGTAAAAAAAGGTGTTCCTTTCCGTCAGGCATATTCAATAGTTGCGCAAATTGTTATGCACTGCATTAAGAACGGGAAGCGGATTGATGAATTGTCGCTAAATGAGTTCAGGTCTTTTTGTGTAAAGTTCAAAGCAGATGTCTATAAAAACCTGAATGTTAAATTTTCTATTGAATCGAAAAAATCCGTTGGTGGAACAGCAACTATAAGGGGGTAATATGGAGACAGGAAAAAAGATTTTGTACTGGATATTGATTGGCGGGTTATTGGTATCACTGAGTGGATGTGCAACTACCGGTGCTCAGGTTAAAACCGGAGCATCAGTTACACAGGAGGTGGTAAAGTTTACAGGACCAAAAAAGAGAATTGCTGTAATGGGTTTTGAAGATAAAGTCCCAAGAACACAAGAAAGAATTTCGTTGCTCAGGCTTTTGTTTGGAGGAGCAGGGGTTACAGAAGGTGCAACTGTTGGAACAGGGATGAGCGATATGCTTACAACAGCACTTGTTGAAAGCGGAAGGTTCGTTGTAGTAGAAAGACAGAATCTTGAAGATGTATCTGAAGAACAGAAACTTGGTGTATCAGGAAGGGTGACGGATGCTACTGCAGTAAAAATCGGAGAATTGCTTGGAGCACAGATTTTAATCCGTGGAGCTGTCACTGAATTTCAGGAAAGCACGGGTGGAGGTGCAGGAGGGATAGGTTTTGGCGGATTTGGTATAGGCGTAAAAACAGCCGAAGCCCATGTTGCTATTGATTTAAAAATGTACGATGCTACTACAGGAGTTGTTTTAGAAGCAAAAAATATAGAAAGAAAGATTTCTGAAAGTGGGCTGGCACTGGCTGCTCGCGTTAAGGGGATTAGTTTTGGAGGAGGAGGTTTTCAGAAGACTCCTATCGGTAAGGCAGTGCGTGAATGTATTCAGGAAGCAGTTAATTACATCGTTGTAAAAATGGAAACAATGCCATGGCAGGGTAGGATTGTGACAGTAAAGGAAGGCAGTGTCTATATCAATGCAGGAGAGGAGACTAACATAAAAATCGGTGACATCCTTACAGTTTACAGAGCTGGCGAGGAATTGATTGACCCTGAGACCGGGCTTTCCTTGGGTGCTGAACAAACTAAAATCGGGACGATTAAAATTGAAAAGGTAGAAAAAAAATTCTCAATTGGCATAGCAGTTGATGGAAGTGGATTTAATGCCAAAGATATTGTCAAATTTAAATAAAAGTTATGAAAAAAGTCAGCTATATAGTAATCTGCGGCTTGGTTGTTTTGGCTTTGCTTAATCTTTTTTTCCTCTTTTATCCATTCCAGAATCAGAGTAAATCAGTCATAATCCCACCGCATTCAAATTCTATTCAGGTTGCTTCCATCTTGAAGGATAATGGAATAATCAAGAATAAATTTTATTTTCTAATTATAGGGCAGATATTTAAAGTATTTTATAATCTTAGAGCTGGTGAATATAATTTTGACCCGCGTGTTTCAACATGGATGGTCTTGGGAAAATTAGCGAGGGGCGAAATTACAATTTACAGAATAACTATTCCAGAAGGATGGACAGCACTGGATATAGGTAATTTGTTAGCGCGAGCAGAGTTGATTGACCTCAAAAAATTTTTTAACCTTGTCAACGATGCCAATTTTATAATTGGTTCTTATAGATTTCCAAAAAAATTGCAGGGATATCTCTTTCCTGATACCTATTATTTTATGAAAGGTGCAAATAGTGAAAATGCTATTATTGAACAGATGCTTTCCCGGTTCAAGAAGAAGGTTATTGATGCATACGGTGAAGAGATAAAGGCGAAAGGGTATTCGCTGGAAAAAATAGTTACTCTTGCATCTTTGATAGAAAAAGAGGCTATAGTTGGTTTCGAGAGACCGGTTATTGCCGGCGTATTTTACAATCGTTTAAAAAAGAAGATACGACTCCAGTGCGACCCAACAGTCAGGTATGCACTTGGAAAATTTGATGGAAAGTTAACCACTGAAGATTTAAATGTTAAATCACCGTTCAATACCTACATTCATACCGGACTTCCACCTCAGCCCATTTGCAATCCTGGCATTGCATCAATTAAATCGGCTCTACAACCGTTAGATGTAGATTATCTATATTTTGTTTCAAAGAATGACGGGACACATCATTTTGCAAAAAGTTATGAGGAGCATAAACAAGCAAAGAAAAAATACCAGGGAAATTAAGAACCTCTGAACTTTTTTTCTTGACAAATTAAGACTTTGTAGTATAATAATCTATGGTAGGATAGAATACTTCAACAGGAGGATATTAAAATGACAAGCGTTAAGGTTTTACCAAAATATCAAATCACTATTCCAAAACTAATTCGTAAAAAGCTAAACCTGCACCTGGGGGACGCTGTTGTGCTGGAAGAAGAAAAAGAAAAAATAATCCTCAGGAAAGGGAAGACTATTTACGACTATGTTGGGACCCTGCCAAACATCGGAATGAGCATTGGAGAGATAAGGGAGAAGGCAACGCGAGAGGCAATGAAAGATGAGTAAGGCATTTCTGGACACAAACATCATTCTGCGGCTCTTGATAAAGGATGACGAGGTAAAAATCAAGTCCTGCCTTGAGCTCATCAAGAACGCCAATGAGCGCGAGGCCTCTCTTTATCTTCTTCCGGTTACGATTCTTGAAATAGTCTGGGTGCTGGAAAAGGTTTATAAGTACTCCAGGCAAAATATAGTGGAGCTGGTGGGGGCAATTCTAAACACACCCGGGATAAAAACGGAAAGTGAAGAGGTTTTTAGAAAAGCTCTGTCAGATTATGAAACAAAGGGCATAAAATTTGCTGATGCAGTAATGGGACACTGGGGCATGGAAAAAGGATTTACAACTGTTTACACTTATGACGAAAAAGACTTCAAAAAAATAGAAGGGCTTGAAGTTAAAAAACCTTAAGCGGACAAAAAACGATTTTACTAAAAACACGATTTTACTTGACAAATATACTTTTTATGGTATATTAATATATAGGTTTTTAAGTTTGTGAAGATGAATAAAAGAAAAAAGATAGATTATTTAGATGAAATTTCCACATTTTGCAAGGTCAGTTCCACTGTTACTTCTACTCTGGAACTGGAGGAGGTTCTTGACCTTATAACGCGTAGCGCTTGCCAGGTTGTAAAGACACATGCCTGCACTCTAAGGTTTATTAATGAAGAAAGAGATGAACTGGACATTGCTTCTTCTGTATATGGACTCAGTCTTGAATATAGGAAAAAAGGTCCGGTAAAAATTAAAGATAGCATCGCAGAGCAGGTAATTAAGGGAAAAAAGCCTCAAGCAGTACTTGATGTTTTAAAGGATCCGCGGTACAAACATCCCAATTTTGCTAAAAAGGCACATCTTAAATCTCTCCTGTCTGTTCCTCTAATTGCAAAAAATAAAGTTCTTGGCGTGCTCAATGTGTATTCTACCAGACTTCGTCATTTTTCCAAGCGCGATGAAAAAATTCTTATGTTGTTTGCAAGTGAAGCAGCAATTGCGATTGAAAATGCAAAACTGGTTAGAAAACTCCAGGATGCTTATCTCAATACACTTAAGGTTCTGGGAGCAATAGTCGATGCTTTTGACTGGCATACAGAAAGGCATTCAGAAAAGGTCAGGGATTACGCTTTAGCAATTGCAAAGAAGATGAATCTTCCACAGAAGGATTTAAAGGATATTGAATACGCTGCCTACATTCATGATATTGGAAAAGTGGGAGTGGATTTAAGTATAATAAGGAAACCTGAGAAGCTTTCAGAAGAGGAATGGAGACAAATTATAAAGCATCCACTGGTGGGTGCCAACATCGCTGAACGCATGGATATGATTAGACCTCTTTCCCCTTTGATTATGCATCATCATGAGAGATATGATGGTAAAGGATATCCCAATGGATTGAAGAGCGAAAGCATACCATTGGGGTCGAGAATTTTGGCTGTAGCAGATACATATGAGGCGATGACAGCAGAGCGTCCTTACAGAAAAGCATTTTCTAAAGAGATTGCAATCAGGGAGATTAAAAAATACTCGGGTGTACAGTTTGACCCTAAAGTGGTAGGCGCTTTCTTAGAAGTTGTCGATGAGTTTGCCTGAACCATAAATGGTCGCCATTATGATGGTCCGGGTTTAAAAATTTTAGTAAGGAGGTAGTAAGAAGTATGGCAAAAGTAACAGGTAAGGTGAAGTGGTTCAATGAAAATAAGGGCTATGGTTTCATTGAACGAGATGATGGTGCTGGCGATGTGTTTGTTCACTATTCGGCCGTTCAGGGCGAAGGATTCAAGACTTTAGCCGAAGGGCAAAAGGTTGAGTTCGATGTTGCTGAGTCCGAAAAGGGACCGCAAGCCAACAATGTTGTTAAAATTTAAGTTCTTGTTCGCTCCCCCGATGAACATCGGGGGGTATTGAAAGAAACTGAATTTGACAACGGGTTGCCCCCCCCTGCTGTCTTGCGACCGAGTAGGTCTTGCGACCGAGTAGGTCTTAAGACAGCAAGACGGGGGGGCTTGGATAGACCCCCCCGCTTTCTTGCCGAGTAGGTCTTACGACCGAAAGTAGGCTCTCTGGAAGAGCGAAAGCAAGACGGGGGGGTTCTTTATGTAAATGGAAGACGAGATGAAAAACAAGATAGTAAGCGTTTTATTAACTTTATTGTTTTTTTTCTGTGCAGGAATTTCAGGAGCAGGGGAGACAAAAATTCTGACTCTGGAAGAAAGTATAAATATCACTTTATCCAACAATCCGAATATTTTATCGTCCCAGCAGAAACTTCTTTCTGGTAAATGGAAGGTTGCAGAGACATCAGGAGGATTTTATCCTCAGATAAGCGCGAGCGGCTCTTATTCCCGTTTAAGTGAAGTTTCAGCATTCGAGATTCCTGCGGGTACCTTTGGCCCAGGTACACCTGCTGCTTCTTTCAGTAGTGGTCAGCCAGATGTATGGACAATTAAAGCTTCTGCACAGCAATATTTATTCACATGGTTTAGAGCACTCAATACTTATAAGCAATCTAAGGCAAATTTTGAAGCAGCAAAACTTGACTGTGAAAAAACAAAGGCGCAGACAGTTCTCGATGTTACAAAGGGTTTTTATGGTATAATTCTGGCAAATGAACTTGTAAAAGTATCTGAAGAAGCTATTAAAAATGCTGAAATTCACCTAGAAAATGCACAAAGAAACTTTAAAGCAGGGGTTTCTTCTGAATTCGATGTTTTAAAAGCAGAAGTCCAACTCTCAAACCTGAAACCCCAATTAATTAAGGTAAGAAATAATTTGAAACTTGCAAAAAATTCTTTCAGGAATTTACTTAAAATTGACGATAATACTCCTTTTGAATTGCAGGGTGAATTAAAGTATAATCCCTTAGAATATGAATTAAAGGAAGGTATTAATAAAGCAATACTAAGTCGTGTAGAATTAAAGCAAATTAATTATCAAAAAGTTGTAGCAGACCTCGCTGTAAAAATTGCTGATTCAGGCAACAAACCAAATCTTTCCTTTTCTTATTATTATCAGTGGCAAAAGGGCCAATCTTCTGATCCTGAAGAATGGGAAAAAAGCTGGACTGCAGGAGCAAATTTAAGCATTCCGATTTTTGACGGATTTATTACCAGGGCAAGAGTCAAACAAGCAAAAGCTGCGCTGGAAGATTTAAAGATCGCAGAAAGTAGTTTTATTCAGAATATAAAACTTGAAGTAGAACAGGCTTATTATGAATTAAAAGAGAACGAAGAAATTATTATTTCACAGGAAAAAAATATCCAGCAGGCAAAAAAGGCACTGGAGCTCGTAGAAGCGAGGTACCGTGAAGGTATGGCGACAAATGCTGAAGTTATGGATACTCAATTAGTTCTATTGCAGACTCGGCTTAATATGCTTCAGGCACTCTACGATTATAATATCGCCCAGACAAAGTGGAAAAAAGCCGTTGGAGAGTTGTAACTCAGGACTTTAGTCCTGAGTTTGAACAGGAGAGAGAAAAATGTCTAAGAGAGCATGGTTTATAATAGTGATTTGTGTTGCGGCAATAGTGGTTTTGGGTATCTTCAATTCTAAAAGAAAATCTGTTGTTCCGGTCAAGACTGTAATTGCTAAAAAAGGCTCCATCATATTCAGCGTTTTTCCCACCGGTGTGGTCAAGGCAGGAGAACAGATAAAAATCAGTTCGAAAACCGGCGGTAAACTTGTTGAGCTCAGCGTAAAAGAAGGCGATGTAGTAAAGAAATGCGAGCTGATTGCAAAGATTGATGACGCAGAACTGGTTGCGCAATTGAGGCAAGTCGAGGCAAACCTGGAGCAGGCAAGGGTAGACCTTGCAACAAACCAGAAGAACTATGAGAGGATGTTTAAATTATTCTCAGAAAAAGTTATTACCGAACAGCAGATGGACAACGCTGAAGCACAATTTAAAATTGCGCAGGCAAGAGTGAAACAAATTGAGGCACAGATTGACCTTATCAAAGTCCAGATAGATAATACAAAGATTATTTCTCCTGTTTCCGGCATAGTCTTTCAGAAATTTGTTAGCGCTGGAGAAATGATAAACCCTGGTGTTCCTTTAGTTACCGTATACAACCCCTCAACTTTAAATGTTGAGGTTAACGTTGATGAATCGGATATCGGGAAGATTAAACTTGGACAGAGAGCCAGGATTGTCCTCGATGCTTATCCGGGCGAAGAAGTGTACGGTATAGTTTCCTATATCGCCGCCGCAAGTCAGGACATTAAAGAAAAAGGAGTGACTTTTCTTGTTAGAATTGCTGTGAAGAAGTCAGGAGTAGTGCTGCGTCTGGGTATGACTGCTGATGTAGATATTTTTGTAGCTACACGGGATAACATTGTTAAAGTACCCCTTGATGCAGTACAGGAAAAAGACGAAAAAAAATTTGTTTATACAGTGGAGAACGGAAAAGCCAGAAGAAAAGAAATAAAATTAGGTTTAGAGAACGACGAAGAAGCAGAAGTGATTATCGGCGTAAAAGAGGGGGAAGAAATAATTTCTACCAATGTTGACCGTCTTTTTGACGGCAGACCTGTGAAATTGCTGCACGAGGAATAGGCAAAGGGAGACAATCCCTCTTTATCCCGAATGGATCCCTTTGAGAGAAAAGGGTGAAATAGGGGGGATTCATAGAGGTTGAAAATGAACATTTTTGTTGGATTTGGAAGTGCTATTGAAGCACTGCGTGCAAACAAGGTCCGGACCGCCCTGACAATCCTGGGAGTCCTGATAGGAGTCGGCGCAATAATCCTGCTTGTTTCCATAGGTCAGGGTGTAAAAGAAGAAGTTTCAGGAGAAATAAAAGGATTGGGTTCAAACCTTATTTTTGTTATGCCGGGCAGCGGCGGAAAAGGTGCACATCGCGGGCCTCCGGGAATGTTCGGAAACAAGATTACATACAATGACATATTAGCCATTAAAGCAAGGAGCAATATTAATCTTAAGGTACTTCCCTTGATGTTTACTTCCCTTGTAGTCAAACATGGAAATAAAAGCCGTCAGAGCATGATATACGGTACAACGGAGATTTATCCGGAAATTCTCAATCAAAAAGTCGAAGAGGGAAGGTTTTTTAATGCAAGCCAGGTCAATTCTCAGAGAAAAGTTTGCGTTATAGGCAAAACGGTAGCCAGCGACCTTTTTGTGAGTAAAAATGCCCTTGGAAATAGGCTGTCAATAGGCGGTCAGAAGTTTCTGATTATAGGTATTCTTGAATCAAAAGGTAAGACAATGGGCCAGGACCAGGATGACCTTGCCATTGTGCCCATCACTACAGCACAGTCATTTTTTGGAAAGACGTCTATTGACCGCACTGCAATTCAGGCACCCAGTGAAGACAGAGTGGAGGAAACTAAGAGAATAGTAAAAAGGATTCTTCTTCGCAGACTCTCGGAAGAGGATTTCGAAATATCCGATCAGAAGGACATACTTGAAATGCTGCAGAAAATTACCGGAATATTAAGTGTTGCCCTCGGTGGGATTGCCGGTATTTCGCTGCTTGTGGGTGGAATTGGAATAATGAATATTATGCTTGTTACAGTTACTGAGCGCACGAGAGAAATTGGAATCAGGAAAGCTGTAGGCGCAAAGGAAGGCGACATTTTAGTCCAGTTCTTGATTGAATCAGTCATGCTCAGCGCTTCGGGGGGTGTGGCAGGCATAGGTCTGGGATATGGAGGTGCATTTTTACTTAAAAGATTTCTTCCCACTGCAATTACTCCCTGGTCAATATTTCTTGCTTTTGGTTTTTCTGTGTTTGTCGGTGTATTCTTTGGCGTTTATCCTGCCAGTAAAGCTGCAAAACTTGACCCCATCGAAGCCCTGCGTTATGAATAAATACAGGCATAAGTCAAGAATCACGAGCTATAAATTTCCACTCCACTGGCTGGGAAATGAGCGGTGCAATTCTGGGCTCATCAATGTTTCCCATTATGTTTAATTTTACAATCCTTGCTGGCATCTGCGTAGTTGTCGTTTCGATTGGCTCATATCTTTTTGAAACCAGCGAAGTTGGACAGTAATACACCACAAGTTGTGACCAGATAATCCAATAATTCAATGCGTGAATTTGACATTTTTGAAAGATATGATATAATTATATCAGGGCAAATGTCCTCTACTAGTTAAAATTGCTTTTTCTTTAGGATATGATATACTAAGGAAAAACAAATTAAAATAATCAGTAAGGGGGCAAGATGAATACAGAGTTCTTTGAGAGGGTAAAGGTGAAGACGCCTCAGCAACTTCTTTACCGGGAGTTCCGTGAGGATTATGGGTTAAACAAGATTGACAGCAAAGTTCTTGTACAGCGCGTTGTGCGATTCCAGGAAGAGAATCTCTCTTCTCAAAGAGCTAAAAACCAGATTGTGCGTCAGGTTGTGGCGAGGGGAGAGCCTGCAGGAAAGAAGATATCAGAGTGTCGGCTAATAGAAGTAAACCTTACCATAAATGACCCCGAAGACCTGTCCATTATCCAGAAAGAAGGTCTTCCTGCAAGCCGAGAGGCACGACTGCACAGATTCTGCTGGGAAGCATACCAGCAAGGAGGAACCCTAAGCCAGGAAGACCTTGCTGATATCCTTAGCTTAAACACAAGAACAATCAGGCGTATGATGAAGAAGTTAAAGGAAAAAGGACTTTATGTTCCTACAAGAGGCAACATAGAGGATATAGGACCTGGGGTTAGCCATAAAGCAAGGATTATTGAACTTCTCCTTAAAGATTACACTTATTATCAAATACAGTCCTACTCTGGTCATTGTGCTCAATCAATAGAACGCTATGAAAGAGATTTTTCAAGAGTAGTCTATTTCTACACTGCTGGCAAATCAGCAAGGGACATCCGGGTTTTAACAAATCAATCTGAAAAAGTTATCAAGGAATATATTGAACTCTACAAAAGTTATCTTAAGAAACCTGACTATAAAGAGCCCTTAAGAAGAATGCTGGAGCGTTTTTCTTCGTATTTAGAGGATGAAGGTAATAAAAAAAAACTTTTCAACTGCTCTGGGCTCTCCAGATGGAGGTCCAGCAA
>MNUO01000094.1:453-17270 GCA_001871015.1 Candidatus Desantisbacteria bacterium CG1_02_38_46 | reverse complement strand
ACACAGGCGCCGCAATCAGTACAGCGGGTTTCATTGCGGATAATATCCTGGCTAAGTGGCTGAATTGTTACGCCTGTCTTTTTCAAATAATCCATACCTTTTTCAAAGTTATTATCTTCACCGGTAAGTTCCAGGACAAGCAAACCTTCTTCCCTGGGCGTAACATATGCCTTCAGTATTGTAAACTCTAAATTATACTCCTTAACAAGCTTGCACACAATTGGCTGATCCACGAGCCTGTGCGGAAATTTCAGAACAATTCTCTTGGATATCATTTTAATCTCCTCAAAAGTATCTCAAGGCTTTAGCCTTGATTATCAAAACTTCCACCACGGCAGATCTTCGAAAAGTTTTGAGTTACATCGCGATCCAATTCGCCATTGTACGGTATTTTAGGAAGAATTGAATAAGATAGTGATGCGGCGACAACAGCTTTCAACAAATCCACAAGTATAAATGGTAATACCCCCATAACAATTGCCTGTTTGAAACTCAACTTCAACACAATTGATAGATGCAATGTCCCGAATAAATATATGATTAAACTAGCAATTGTCATTGCCCAGACCTGTTGCAAAAAGAAACGATTTTTTATTTTCCTGTCAACCACACTTCCTAAATAGAATCCTGCAAAAATAAATCCAATAAGATATCCCGCAGACGGAACAGAAAGGAATTGATATATTGAAACCCCTTTCCATCCAGCAAACCAGGGAATACCACATAATCCCAATATAACATAGAATATCTGGCTTATTCCACCATAAAACCTGCCTAGAAAAATACTCCCAAGAAATACGCCCAGGACCTGTCCTGTTATTGGAACAGGTGTGAACGGAAGAGGAATTCTAATTCCAGCTAAAAGTCCTGTGATGGCTGCCATTCCAAAACATAGAGACAATTTTGAAACAATTCCACGGCTCTCCCTCCATGCAAAAATTTCATACTGCAAGCTCATTGTCCTGCTAATCATTGACACCTCCGTAATACTTAAGCTGTCAGATGTGTCCCTCAAACCTTCTCCGATGTCCCGATGCTTACGATGCGGGATTCCGTATCCAAAGGGCATCGGAACTTACGATACGGTCCGAAGCCCCGATGGTCCGACGATTCTGTCGGACTCCGAACGATAGCATCGGAGACATCGGGGTTCGGACTCCATCGGAGAGTCCCATTGAAACATCGGACAGGTGTGATATCAGGGCTAAAGCCCTGAGTTACATTATATCATATTTGATATCAGGGCTAAAGCATATCAGGGCTAAAGCCCTGAGTTACATTATACCATACTTTAACTCAAAAGTCAAAAAAACGAACTCAGTCTCGCTCTGAAGTGTATTTTCTGATAAGTGCTGTTGTTATGCTACCGCTAATATAAAGAATGAGCCCAACAGTAATTATTTGCGCCCACTCCAACAGTCCAAGCGGAACTGTTTTGAAAATTTTATTCAATACCGGAATATAAACCACTAAAAGTTGCAAAATTATGGAACTCGCCACTGCAAGAACCAAATACATATTTGAAAAGACGCCTGTTTTATACTGGGAACGAACCATTGCAAGTCTTATTATTTCAAAAACAACAAGGCCTGTAAAAACCATTGTCCTTGCCTCATTAATGCCTGTAAATCTCAAACCATATTTAAACAGGAAAAGTGTGCCAATACAAACCAAAACTCCTATTGCAAAAATATTCAGAGTCATATTCCTGGATACTATTTTTTCGTCTGGTCTGCGGGGTGGACGCATCATAATATTCTTTTCAGATGGGTCCAAACTCAAAGCTAAGGCTGGTGGCCCATCGGTAACAAGGTTTACCCATAAAATTTGAATGGCTGTCAGGGGAATAATTATTGCGCCTGATTTATCCCTGAAACCAATCATAATTGCTACAAATAAAATAAGAATCTCGCTTAAGTTAGTGGATAAAAGATAGTTAACAAATTTTTTAATATTATCGTAGATAACCCTGCCCTCTTCTACAGCATTAACAATCGAGGCAAAATTGTCATCTGTTAAAATCATTCCAGAAGCCTCTCTTGCTACATCTGTTCCAACTACACCCATCGCTATACCTACATCAGATTTTTTCAAAGCAGGAGCATCATTGACACCATCGCCAGTCATTGCCACAATGTTACCTTTTTTCTTCAATGCTTTAATAATTTTTATTTTGTGTTCCGGATTAACTCTTGCATAAATAGAAACATCCTCAACAATCTCATCTAAATTAATTCCTGAATCAATGTCTTTCCCGGTTAAAGCCTTACCCTCTAATCCCACCTCTTTTGCTATTGCCTGGGCTGTTGGAAGAAAATCCCCGGTAATCATTACTACTTTAATTCCTGCTTGTTTACACTTTCTTATTGCTTCAATTACTTCTGGTCTGGGTGGGTCGAGCATTGCCTGCAGGCCCACAAATATCAGGTCGTTTTCAATTTGCTCGGGGTCTTTAGAATCTTCTTCTAATTCTTTGTAAGCAAAAGCCAATACTCTCAAAGATTCACTGGCAAATTGCAAATTTTTTTCCAGAATGTTTTCATAGTCATCCTCTGTCAGCGCTCTTATTTTTCCATCCTCAATTATAAAACTGCATTTTTCAAGAACCATTTCTACAGCACCTTTAGTAAAAACTAATTTTTTATCAATTGTAGTGGTCCGACCAGCCTTCGGCGGGTACCCCGCTCGACTTTTCTGCAGAGTAAACTCTGCACTTCCCCTTCCAGAGGGCCTACTTTTGGCAGAGTGCCTACTTTCGGCCACTACATTTTTGTGGGTGGTAGTCATCATTTTACGAATGCTATCAAAACCTATCTCGCCAGTACGGGAATATAATTTTTTCAATTCAGCATCATTCAATCCTGCCTTACTGGCACTGACAAGCAGGGCGCCTTCAGTCGGATCGCCAATCAAATTTCCGCTCTCAAGAATTGCATTATTATTCAAATCGCCAATTTTCAATAAGAGTTCTACTTCCTCAGTATTAATAGTTTTTCCATCTAAGATAAATTCACCTTCAGGACTATAACCTGAACCTGTAACCTCTATAGTTTTGTTGTTACAATATATTTTCCTTACGGTCATTTCATTGCAGGTAAGCGTGCCGGTTTTATCTGAACAAATAACCGTTGTGCAACCCAGAGTTTCTACAAGAGGAAGCCGTCTGACAAGGGCATGGCGTTTGACCATTCTCTGAACCCCGATTGCTAAACTTATGGTTACCACTGCAGGCAGACTTTCAGGAATAGCAGCAACAGCAAGGCTTACTCCAACAATAATCATTTCTAAAATTTTTCCACCCCGGAAAATTCCAGCAAGAGTTACAAATATACAGATAAAAACAATTGCCCAGCCAAGCCATTTAGCCAACACTTCTAATTTCTTCTGAAGAGGCGTGGATTCTGATTCTACATCCTGAATTAATTCAGCAATCTTTCCTATCTGGGTTGACATCCCGGTTCTGGTAACCACTGCTTTGCCATGTCCGGCTGTAACAATTGTTCCGGAAAAAACAATGTTTTTTCTATCAGCCACTGGCATATCAGACTCAAGCGGTTCTGTGGTTTTGGAAACCGGTAGTGATTCTCCGGTTAAGATAGATTCCTGGGTTTCTAAGTTCATCTCTTCCAATATTCTTGCATCAGCAGGTATTTTTTCGCCAACATCAACAAGGATTATATCGCCAGGAACTAATTCACGGGCAGAAATTTCCTTCACACAATTATCCCTGATTACTCTTGCCTTTAGTCCGGAAAGTTTTTTGAGTGCCCTAATAGATTTTTCTGCTTTAAATTCCTGGATAAATCCTAAAATGGCATTCAAAACTAAAATTGCAGCAATAACCATACTGTCAAGCCACTCACCCAAAATCATTGATACCGCCATTGCTGCTATTAAAATATATACAAGAAAATTATTGAACTGGGAGAAAAATAATTTAAGCGGCGAAATTTTTTTCTTTTCTTTCAACTCATTAAGTCCGAACTGAACCAGTTTTTCTGCAGCCTCCTGTTCAGAAAGTCCGGACAATCTGGTTTTTAATTTTTCCAGGACTGATTCAACAGGAAGGCTGTATTCATTTTCGATTCTTAAATCAATATCCACTACTGCTCTCCTTAAATTTTTTAACTCTCTTCAAACTTAGGTAGCCTGCGAACTTGTCGGAGATTGCACTTTAGAGACCATAGCCAAACACATTCAAATGTAAAGATCTGTTAGAAACACCACACTAGATTTAGGAACCCTACCCTCTCAAACCTCGCTTCAATGTTTACTCATAAACTCCCGGCAGGCGTCCTCCGGGCTTAAATTGAGATAGATCAATGTCCCTTAAGTATGTCCCATAATGTCCCTTATTTTTTCTTCTGTTTTTGGCGACAGAATATAATAAGTACCCTTTTTCTTGCCATATTTTTTCAGGACGTTTTTTTCAACCAGCCCGGTTAAATCTCTCGTGGCCGTTCTTTTAATAGTTTTACAAGCTTTCTGGCATTGTTCATTATTAATCTGCTTGTTAATTAGTAAATACCGAATAATTTTTTCCTGTCGCATATTTAATTCTATTTCCTTTAATGATTTTATAATCTTATCGGCAACGATGATTTTTTTACCTTTCTCCTGAATTTCAGCCATCTGTGACCGTAATCCTTCAATGAAATATTCAAGCCAGGCCGTCATATCCATATTGTTTTTTCTAACTGACTGAATAGCTGCGTAATAACCCGTCCTGTCTTTATCGTAATATTCTGAAATGGTAAAAAGCCTTTTAAAATCGTAGCCGGTTTTATAAAGAATAAGCATAGAGATGAGCCGGGCAGTTCTGCCGTTGCCATCAATAAATGGGTGAATATGCACAAACTGGAATTGTGAGATGGCAGCAACAAGAACCGGGGAAATACCCTGTGCGGAATTTATCCATTCCACAAATTCATGCATGAGATGAGAAACGTCAAAAGGCGGCGGTGGAGTGTATATGATTTCGCGCGTGCGGGAGTTGACGACATAATTTTGAATTTTGCGGTAATTACCCGGGCCTGCCCGCCCGCCTCGGACACCCTTGACAAGTATTTTATGAAGTTCACGAATTACACCTTCGGTTATTGGATAATCTTTACCAAGATATTTTGAAATAAAATCCATTGCTTTTTTATAATTCAGAAGCTCTTTTTCATCGTCCCGGTTAATGCCTTTGACTTTTTTGCCTTCCAATATGTTTTTTGCCTGCTCAAGACTTAATGCTGTTCCCTCAATGTGTGTAGAGTGGTGCGTCTCAAGAATTAATGCTTTTTTCTGCATATCAGAAATCCATTCATCCTTAAGTGTAACCGCATCAAGAAACCCACGCACCCGCTCTATTTCAACAAGGGATTTGTTAATTTTTGTCGTTATAATAAATTTTGGTTTAAACGGCATTTGTTCTCCTTTTTCTCTGTGTCTCTCGCCAGCCCCTGCAGGCGTTCCCGATGCCCCGATGTTTTAATCGGGACTCCTTGCAGTCGCTTCGATGCGGGATTTCGCTTCGCTCAACCTCCTCAGTACTTACTCAAAAATTCTCTACAAGCATCCTCGGGCGATAGGTTGAGATATTTCTTTTTATACAAAAGGCGAAAAGAATTATTACTCCCCCGGGATTAGTTTTGAGAGGTGTGCCCCCCCCGACTCTTCGGGGGGTTTGCCACTGCATTTCAAAGTGCGTCCAGAGAATAAATCGCGCACTATAGGACACCTGCAATTATTATCCTTTTCACCTTTAAGATACCATTGACAAATTGCTATCATTTTGGGGACCCCTTTCCGTGTCTATAAATAAAAAACCCGCCAAAAGTAGGCTCTCTGGAAGAGCCAGAAGTAGGCTCACTTACTCGCCAGAAGTAGGCTCACTTACTCGCCAGAAGTAGGCTCACTTACTCGCCAGAATAAAAGCGGGTTAAATTCAAAGTAATCCCAGGCTGATTTTTAGGGCTTTATCAACTTTTTGTATTGTTAAGGGAGAAACCTGACCCAATAATATTCCAGGAGTAAATTCATTACGGTTAATAGTGTGAATTTGGCCACAGTGGATTGCAGATGATTTCTTTACTCCTCCTTCAGGGGGTTCCATTAGTACACCAACCGGCAAATCTGCAACCTTTAGATTGCTTGTGAGCGGTACTACTAAGATAACTCCGCTATAACGATTGGCGGTATTGTTTTGAACAACTAAAGCAGGGTGCGACTCTCTCATTGCTCGTCCCTGGCTATCTTTAAAACTAAGAAGATATATTTGTCCCCTACGAGGATAATTGGCGCTCTCCATGTTCTACTCCTCTTCCCTGTATGGGGGAAGGTTTTTGTAAGAATGTTGACCAAACTGACCAAGTATTTTTTTGTCAGTTTCTTGAATTTGTTTGTAAAGGGATGCGACTTTTTTCTCCCCGCTCTCAGGAAATTCGTCTATATAGGTTTGTAAGGCTTTAAGAAAAAACTGACTGCGGTTAATACCAACAGAGGCTCGTAATTTTTCTACTCTTTTCATTAAATCCTCAGGAAGGCTGACCGCTGTCTTTATTGAGTGTTGCATATCTCCTCCTTTATCTATTAGAGTGTCTTTTAGAATGTTTTAAGTATAATTATAGTATAACACAAGTATAAATAATTGTCAAGGAAAAAACCCAAAATAACCCAAAATAAGGAATAGACATACAAACACTTCAATTCTATTCAACTGGTCTTTCTTTCAAAGGTTTGAAAGTCAAGCCTGATTCTGGACCTGGAATCGGCGCAACGAATTCGGTTAAAAGAAATTTGCCATTCTTTATCCATTCTTTAAGAGTGCCAGCAATTTCCTGAGCCCTGGGATAACTGGACAAAGGTGAAGTGGGAACTTCTTTACCATGGATATTAATTTTACCGCTCTTCAATTGTGCATAATTTACTTCAGTAATACTACCTGGAATCATATTTGGATAAGCATTGCTGTAATCCACAACCTGCGCCCAGATTTCTTCGTCTCTAACTGCAGCATACCGGGCAATTTCTTCATTTAAAATAGGAATTGGAATGCCGATTCCAACTGTAAGCGTAGCACCATATCCTAACATACTTGTTCCAACCAGCCACTCCGGTTTCATCTGTTTCAAATCTCCGATTACTGCTAATGTTCCTGCACCCGTACATGGCAGACCGTTTTCCTTTCTTTTTGCAGTTGGATTATGCTGGGTTCCCTGCCAGGCAACACAACCGATTCCTCCACCCAGAAAAATCTTTGTGCCAATTCCAACTGTCTTATAAAACGGGTCATTGAGAAGTGGTGAAAGTTGCCCTGCGCTGCAATAATTAGCGTTACCGAGATTTGGTTTCAGCACGCCCATATAGGTGTAAATAATTTTATCCGAGAGGTTCACTGCCACATTGTAATTCTGATAGCAATTTCTAGGGTTAAAAAGCACAGCCTCATTGACATCTTTTATATTTATCCAGGTCTCTAATTTCTTTCTTGGATAACAATCAGTGCCATAGGCAGTTGCAATGAGTTTAATATCCTTACCTGCAACAAATTCTTCGATTACATGACCCCCGCCGTATTTGAATTCACCGTGATGGACTTTGTTGCGAGGGTCTTCGTCAGGAACCGCAGCACAACCAAGATAGATATCTACAGCAGCAAATCCGCAGTAAGCTGGCACTTCATTCAAATAACATTCCCCTCCACCCAATTTTATCCGTGGTTTTGAATGACCAATGTTAACATACATCCCGCTTGAACACATCGGACCAAAAGTTCCTGTTGTAACCACGTCCACTTCCTGTGCCGCCTTCTTTGCTCCTTTTTCCTTAACCACATCAATCATTTCCTCAGCAGTAACTACAATGGCTTCACCTTTCTTAATCCGCTCATTAATTTCTTCTATTGTTTTTACCATTCCATCCCCCTTTCCTAAATGAAAATGAAAATAGGTGTCAGGTCTTGAGTTGTGAGTTTGCAACTCAAGACCTGACACCTTTAATAATAATCTCTGCTGCTCTTGAAGAAGCACCTGGAGGACCAAGTTTGGACACGGCTTCTGTAAGTCCCTTTTTCATTTCTTTAATTTTACCAGGATTGCTTAAAATATCAGAAACTGTCCAGGCAATATTCTCAGGGTTCGCCTTATCCTGTAATAATTCAGGAACAATTTCTCTGCGGGCAAGAATGTTTGGAGGACTTACTTGTGGAATTTTCAGAAGAATTTTAGCAATCAAAGATGTAAGAAATGAAACTTTGTAAATTACGACCATCGGGGCGCCGAGAATCGCTGCCTCTAACGTAGCAAGGCCAGAACAAATTATTAGAAAGTTGCTTACAGCCATTACTTCATACGAGCGCCCATCAATAATTTTAACTGAAATATTTGATTTTTTCACAATCATTTCAATTTCGCTCTTGAGATGAACTGCTGCAACAGGAAGAACAAACTGAACTTTGGGAATCTGGCTATGAAGAATTTCTGCAGACTTAAGCATAACAGGCAAAAGTCTTTTGACTTCAGAAAATCTGCTCCCTGGAAATAAACCTATAATTGGAACATTCGGGTCAAGTATAAGCATCTTACAGATCTCATCCCTGCTATAGGGAACTTTTACTATATCTATTAGTGGATTCCCAGTAAAAACTACATCTGCTCCCACTTTCCTGTACGCCTCTTCTTCATAAGGCAGAATTGCAATTATTTTATCAATCAGGCTCGCAACAGTCTTCGCATTTGAAGTTCTCCATGCCCAGTATTGAGGCGGTATATAATAAACAAGCGGAATTCCCTTCCTCTTCACAAATCTTGCAAGAGCTAAGTTAAATCCCTGATAATCAATGAGCACAATGCAGCGCGGATTTTCGACTTGCACAACTTTTTTTATTTTGTGAAACACCCTGCGCATAGTGAAAAAGTAGTTCTTTGCATTTTCCCAGATGCCAATATTCGCATATCTAATCACATCAAATTTTATATCAACGCCCATCTCCTTCATTCTCGGCCCGCCCATCCCGAATAATTTAATATCAGGCGCAAGAACTTTCAAAGAGCGGGCAAGCAGACTGCCGTGCAAATCTCCAGAAACCTCGCCGGCAACAAGCATTATTTTTTTATTCATTTTAAAACCAGAGTTTGTCCCCGAGATATCCTTTGAGCCAGTGGTGGGTCAATTTACCCTCAGCAGTAACAAGGTGGGATTTTGCAGGGTCCCAAACATATTCAAGACCCAACCCTGAATTAAATCTTCCACCCAATCCAATGGCCAATGGGAACTTAAAAGGAAATTCCGGATTATCTTCATTATCTTCAAGCCAGTTAAATTTTAAGTTGACATTTGTGTTTGTAGTTGGAAAGTAAATAAGGTTTACTCCATAAATTGGTAGGAATTTGCGTGAAAATCCAATTCCTGCACGTGCCATTCCCGTGAAATTATTGTAATTGAATAACCTGGAATATTCAAGTCCCCCAACACCACGATTAAGCCAGGGACTCAGAAGATTGACAAAGTAGGTGCCTATGAGACGAACTTCATCCTGCCCTGTCCACGAAAGGCTGGTAGCCGGCACACTATTGAATGTCCCCTTTATACCTACAACCCAGCTAGTAAGGTTATGCGTAGAAACACTGCCTTTGACCTCATCAATCCAGTTATATTGAATTTCCGCACTTATCTCTGAGGAACCCACCTGGAGGTTTTGATAGCCGAAACTAAATTGGTGGTTGCGGCGAAAACAATGGAAACCTGGCGAGAATAAATTATAAAAAGAAAGTTTGTAGCCGAGATAGAAGCCCTGCTGCCCAGCAGCAGAAGCAGTTGGTAGTCGATAATCGCTAGTCGATAGCGAAACAATGATAAGAAAAATCATTTTGTAACTCAAGACTTTAGTCTTGACATTTTCAAACCTAAAGGTTTGAGTTACTTTTCTATAACCTTTGTGGCTATCTATCATTTCACAATCCCTCTTTCACTTTCCTCAATGAATTTAATTATTTGGATGACCTCTTCAGTCTGTGGCAGGTCTTTCTTGATTTTATCTACAGCCTGTGAAACATTCAGATTGGAGCGATAAAGAATTTTATAGGCCTTTTTGATAGTATCCTTTGCTTCTTCAGAGAAGTTATTTCGCTCCAGGCCCACGATATTTGGACTATAAATTTTAAATGGGTCGCCCTCTCCTAACATATAAGGAGGAACATCCTGAACGACTTTGGAACAACCACCTATGTATGCAAATTTACCTATCCGACAGAACTGGTGGACTCCGCTCAAACCACCAATAATAACTTTATCATGAATTATTACGTGCCCTGCAAGCGTTGCACCATTTGACATAATAACATCATTTCCAACTATACACTCGTGTGCTACATGAGAATAAGCAAGAAGTAAGCAGTTGTCTCCGACTATTGTTTTTCCCCCGGGTGCAGTTGCCATATGGATGGTAGCGAATTCTCTTATGGTGGTATTTTTGCCAATTTCAACATAGCTTTTGCCGCCCTTATATTTCAAATCCTGCGTAATCATACCTATAACCGCATGAGGAAAAATTCTGCAGCCACTTCCAATGGTCGTCCACCCATCAATAACACAGTGTGCACTTATGCTGATATTATCACCAAGTGTTACATTCTCTCCGATTACAGCATAAGGACCTATTTCACAATCCCTGCCAATTATTGCTTCAGGACAAATTATTGCCGTTTTATGTATCGCCATAAAAACTCCTTTTCTCTGCTTTTTTCAATAATTCTTTTGCCTCATCTTCAGATGATACCGATGTTCCGATTAAAACACCTTCTGGAGAAATTTCGTTCAGCAATCCTTCAATTTTATCAGGAGGAACTCCAAGTAAAACAAGCAATTTACCTTTCTGCTGGATTCGCTTGTAAAGTGGAAACCATTTTGGCGATTCTACGCCCGGTTGACCAGATCCGGGGGTCCACTGGATTCCATTCAATTCAGGAATGTCCAGAAGCAAATCCAAATGTGGAATTTCACCCGGTCCATCCCAGTGATAAATGGTGTGGTCCAGATATTGACACTGCTCCTGAAGATATGGTGCAACAAATTCTGCAAACATCTCTGGAGAAATCATTGCTGAGAAATCGCACTGGACCGGATACCATCTCTTTGGCGACCAGATTCCCATCCATGCTGAAGTACCCGGCATTCCATTTTTTTTGGTAATTCCATAAAGTTCCTGATAGTATTCATACCACAATTTCGTAATCTGGCCTGTTAATTGTTTTACTTTTTCACCATTTTCTAACAAATCAAACAATAAGTTCTGCGTGCCCCTTAATGAAGCAGCAATGTCAGTGGGACCACCTAAGTCAGTGTTACCTGTAATCCACTTTCCCTTTCCTGCTTCAGAAGAAAGAACAGTACATTTCTTTGTCATCTTCCACCATATGTTCTCATGGTCAAACTTCACTTCCTGAAGTTTAGACCACTCTGTAGGAGTCTCAAGCCAAACAGTGTCCTTTTCAAATCTTGGAATAGCGCCTATATAAGCTGCCATAGATCCAGGACCAAAATTAATCCAGAAGTTTGGAAATGCTTCACCGCCAAAATATATTTCCTGACAGAATTTTTCAAATTCGGCAATTGCAATTTCTGGATTATCTCTATTCTGCATCAGCGTCCATACATCCCAATTCGATGTTCGCGTAACACCTTTCCGTTGGGCTGTAACCTGAATCACAACACGGTCAATTATTTCGCCGCTCCACCAGGCATCAAGCCGTTTCTGTACTTCTTGCCAATCTTCCTTATATAACAATTCCCCTCACATTTTTGTCGAGTATCATCCGCCGTTTGTTTGGCTGAGATCCGCCGTAGCGGAAACCCAACCACTACATTTGATTTGTTAATTTAAAGAAATTCTGCCTATCCGCATCCTTGATGAATATGCTATGTGATGCTCGGTATTCTGGATAGTAACTTTATCCAAACCAGGAACAATCAATGAAAGAAAACCCCAGAAACTTGAAAGAAAACTCGTTTTAGATGCCAGGTAAATACCGCCGGCTTTCTCTATTCCTTCTTTAACCTCTTTGTAAACCAAAAATAACAATACTAAAAATAAAACCATTAATACAAGTAAAACCTGGAAATCTGCAAGAAAAACAATAAACCTTTTCAGGCAAAAAAGAATTAATTTGAAAAACCACATAAATATCATTCTCCCTCCTCAAAATGTCGCATAAATGCGACCACTACATATAGCGGTGCAATTCATCGCGCCTCAGATTTAATTATAAGTAGTTCTTTCATAATATGTGCTAAGTTGTACGAAGGTTCACGCATACCAAAGATATCGTGTAGTTCTTTGTACAACTTAAACAATTTCCAATACACTTTCTGGTTTTCAGACTTGGGTTCATATATGGTTTTTTTAAGCCCGCATATTGCCTTTTGTGCATCTTCGGTTCTGTTATAAGCACCGCCAACAACTGCACCAAAGATTGCTGCTCCTAATGCACAGGCCTGAGTACTGCGGGAAATCTTCATAGGGCAACCAAAAATATCAGCATAAATTTGTATCAGAAGAAAATTCTTTTCAGCAATACCACCACAGTTAATTACTTCTTTAACCTTAACACCATATTCCTCAAAACGGTTAATTATCACTTTTGCGCCAAAACCCGTTGCCTCAATGAGTGCGCGGTAAATTTCCTCTGCTTGCCTGTGCTTCTTTGTGATACTCTGGCGGTACGCAATTTTTTACAAACCAGTTGAATATATCTCCTACTGCACACTGGCCTGCTTCAAGTCCAAAATATCCCGGCAAGATTGAACCATTAACAATTCCGCACAGACCAGGTACATCAGCCAGTTTTTCACTATTTGGAACCACGAGCATATCGCAGGCAGAAGTGCCGATAATTTTGACAAGAACTCCAGGTTTTATTCCTGCTCCAACTGCACCCAGATGGGCATCAAAAGCACCTACAGCCACAGGAGTGCCTGCTGACAAACCAATTTTTTTTGCCCAGTCAGATGAGAGTTTCCCGGCTGGAACATCAGAAGTATAGGCTTTATCGTATAACCTGCTTCTGCGTAAATCACCGAGTTTTGGGTCAAGTTTATCAAGGAATTCTGCTGCTGGCAGTCCGTTCTTCCCTTCCCCCACCCGCCTCAGGCGGGTACCCGCTGGGCGCCCATCATTATACATTGCTTTATGCCCTGCTGCACAAACACTGCGTTTTATTTTTAATGGGTCTGAAATGCCAGTTAATACACCTGGAATATAGTCTGCAAATTCCACCCAGGAATAAGCAGAGTCAAAAACCTTGGGGTCATTGCGCAGACAGTGCAAAATTTTTGAGAAAAACCATTCAGAGGAATATGCCCCACCGCATTTTGATAGATATTCCGGATGTTCCTCGCGTGCAAGTGCAGTTATTTCTTCTGCTTCGGCATAACTTGAATGGTCCTTCCAGAGCCATGCGAGTGCATTTTTGTTATTTTTAAATTCTTTATAAAAAGAAAGCGGAGTGCCATTTTTATCAACCGGCACAGGTGTGCTGCCAGTTGTGTCAATTCCAATTCCAATGATATTCTCCGGGTTAAAACCTTTCTTTTTCTTTGCCTTGGCTATAACCTTTTTGATAGAAGTTTCCATTCCATTAATCCAGTCAACTGGACTTTGCCTTGCAACATTTGAATCTTTTGAATCAGTTATAATACCTGCGTCACCGGATTCATAATTGTGGACATATGTTGCAATTTCATCTCCATTTGAGACATCAACCAACAATACCCTCACAGAATTTGTTCCAAAATCCAGTCCGATACTGAATTTTTTCATAAATTATCTTTTATCCCAAGAAAATCGCTTTCAGTGATAACCTTAATTAATATGATTTATGCGATTTTCTTGCCCCCCTGCTTCGCTTTGCGAAGCAAAGCGGGGGGGCTTGTATAGGAAAGTATTTTATACTTTCCTATACCGTCAGTAAATTCTGAATGCGGCCACAGAAATCTGGGTCTTTCATGGCAGCAGTTCCGATTGCCACTGCATCAGCTCCAGCTTTTAAAACCCTGCGTGCTCCTTCTATGTCCTTTACACCACCACCTCCAATGAGAAAAGGACACTTGCTTCTGAGACGTTCCAACATCGCCAGACCTTTAGAACCAGGACCTGTATTTCCAACATTTATGTGCACAATAGGAATGCCGGCATCAGCAATCACGTCCACTGCCTCTATTGTATCCGGCGTGTCATGGATTCCAATCTTGAAAATTACTGGGATTTGCGCTGCTTTAAGAATTTCTTTTGCCCACTTCCTTAGATTTTCCCAGTTTTCACGACGGCACAATGCAGAACCGAGACCAACACGTAAAAACATTTTCATAGTTGAATGAACGCATAAAGATGCATAATCTGCCCCGGCCTCCTGGACTACTTTCAGAAACTCCAGCGTGTCTGAGATATTGACGCTTATAACGCTGATGCCAACCTGAGTTCCGCTTGCTCGTGCTATTCCTATATGCTCCTGTAGATATCTGGCATAATTTGACCTCCCGGGCTTGAAGACAAAGTGGGCAGGATAAGGAACTGAATCACCAGCATCCACAATATAAGTACCCAGCATTACCAGTGCCGCACCTGCTCCGTGTTTTGCACAGTATGGGCCATCTCCATATCCTCCAAGTTCTGCAAGAACTACTCCATTGCGTATCTTTTCAAAAGAAAATGAACTTGTCCCCATTTTTATATTTTCACTCCTATGTAGCCGTGGCCTTCACCGATTTTCTCGTGATAACTTTCAATTTTAAAAAATTTGCCTACTTCTGCCAGCAGAGATTCCTTATTATTATATTCCCTGAGATGGGTCGGCTCAATTTCAAGAGAATAAGGAACCACAGCAATTATTTTTCCTCCAACTTTCAATATGCGCCTGACTTCCTTTAATACATCTTCCGGGCGCAGCACATGCTCTAAAAGGTGCGAGCAGATTGCTGTTTGAAATGTATTCTCTGGAAAAGGAAGTTCCTCTGCAAAAGAATGATAGTATTCACCTCCGGGGTCAGATTTCTTTGCCATTTTTACAAGAAGTCGGACACAATCAGTACCCACGGCATCTATGCTGTTTTTCTTCAATTCTCTGACAAAATAGCCATCCTGCATTCCAATGTCAACCGCAGGTGGTTGAGTATGTTTAATAAAAAAATCTCTCCTGCCCAGTATATCCGAACCAAGAAATTTCTCCGGTCTTGCATTCATATAGAAAAGCATAAAAGGGGCGTAAAATTTTATGAGACGGTTATGAAGGACCTCTTTGCTGGAAGAAGAACGGAAATAATTCCTTTTTCTATTCAGCCACCATTGAAGAAATCGATTAAAAGTTCTGCTTTTTTGCGCTAAAACTCCTGCTATATTTGCACCTTCAAACTCTTTATAGAAACCTATTATTCTATCAAAAATATTCGGCAATTTCATTTCTTTCCTTTTTTAAAAGTCCTGGCAAATTCCCTTAACAATGGTAGATCGCGCAGATCTCTTTCTCTTTTCGCAGCTTCTTTACTTTTTATAATATCCTCAATATTTGCTACAGGAAATTGTCCTACTTTAACACTTCTCATCCGAATTTCATCGTAATTCTCAAAACCATCAGGAGCGAAAACAAGGTCTATGTCAAAAGGTCCTGATTTTATTTGAACAAAATCCTTTCCTTGTATAATTGCCTCTTTCGTTTTCTTATCTAAACTAAAACCTAATTCAATTAAAGCCTTAATAATTCTTTTTCCATTTTCAACATCTTTTTTGGGATATATGTCTACATCTTGAGTTGTATCAGGGTATCCAAGGATGATGGCTCCTGATTTGCCGATAAATAAATAGTCTACTCCCGCCTTATTCAAAACTTTGGCAAGTAATTCACCCTGACGATAACTGAATACCCGCGGATTATTCATTTTCTGCTCTTACAGAGCCTACTTTTGGCTATACCCTAAATAGCGAGGCAATTTGTTTTTACACCACTTTCTATATTCTGCCATTGTATCGAATACGCGGGAAGATACATCATCAAGGACCGGTTTGTATGTATAGACAAAACCATAGTCCATGCGCTGTTTCAATGTCCGTTTCAATTGGCGCCTGCATTTATCCCGCCATTCCCTGATTTCATCTTTTTTCATTTTTCGCATAGCAAGATACTCCACAAATCGAATTTACATTTTCTCTAATCTTTTAATTTCCTTTTTGATTTCGTCTATTACTTCAGGGTCTTTTATTTTCTTCTTGTCATCTTCTTTAACTGAAAAAATGGTAAAAACTCTACCGCCAAATTTTTGCTGGAATTTCTTATGAGTTGTTTCTTGCATTTCTTTCCACTTATAATCTTCAAAGGTATGTTCAAAAGTAACGGGTTTTATCTGCAATCCGATATATTTATCTTTTACCTCAATAAAGAAGTCCACGTTATATAACCTGTCCCATTCGTCTGGTGCCGGTTTTATTGGTACGCCGAGGAATTTTTGTAATTGACCGTAAATTGTCTGAATTTCAGTCTGATAACCATCAAAAGTCCTGCTTATAACCACATCCTTGATATAATCTATGCAGTCCTTTTCTGTAACCTCCGCGACCTCATATTGAATAACCTCTGTAATTTTTACATATAGTTTCTTCCCGAGTTCTTCCAGATATTCTTCTGGATGAACCTTCTCAAAATAATATTTTTTCCAATCTTCAAGTGTTTTAGGAGTGCATTTTCTAATAAGGTCTGAAACGGGTCCTACGGAATTCTTTTTGTTTAACCCCCACCTATTCATTGCTTGATTTAATATCCACTCTTTCGCCATTTTGCCTTCCTGTC
>MNUO01000094.1:0-362 GCA_001871015.1 Candidatus Desantisbacteria bacterium CG1_02_38_46 | reverse complement strand
TTCCATAGATAGAGATAGCAAAGTAAATTGCCCCTGTCATCGTATTTTCTGTTATCAAACTTTAGAAACACTTTCTGTCCCTGAGTCTTTTCTCTTAAAAAATGAATTGCCTCTTCGTTTTTTTCTGGTTTTTCTCTCACACCCAATAATCTCACTTTTAATCCATTATTTAAAATTAACACTTCAGGAGAAATTATTTCTTTTACCCTGTAATATGTTTCCCCTTCATAGTGAGAGTTATCTATTTTTGAACCAAATCTTAATTTTTTGGGGTCAATTTTTTTGTCAAATTTTATCGGGTCATTGAAAATATAAAGCAATTTTTTAATTTCTTCTTTAAAATCTACGCTCGGTTTTTCCTG
>MNUO01000091.1 GCA_001871015.1 Candidatus Desantisbacteria bacterium CG1_02_38_46 | reverse complement strand
CCTTATGATGAATGCCATATTGGGCATGCAAGGTGCTATGTTGTATTTGATGTGATACATCGCTACCTGGAATACAAGAAATATAAAGTTCACTATGTGCAGAATTTCACAGATATAGACGATAAGATAATAAACAGAGCAAAAGAAAGTACACAAGCGGATGCCCCCAGCCTGCGTGATGTTAAAGAGAAAACGAAAGAGATTGCAAAGAAATATATTGTGGACTACTTTGCGCAAATGGATGCGCTCAATGTGAAGAAAACAGATGAATATCCGCGGGCGACAGAACACATTGATGAAATAATAAAAGTGGTTAAAGAATTGGTGGATAGAGAATACGCTTATTTACTCGATGGTGATGTATACTTTGAAGTGGAAAAATTCAAAGAATACGGGAAATTATCCCACCGCAATTGTGAAGAAATGATGCCAGGCGCAAGAGTTGAAGTGGACCAGCGAAAGAAATCACCGCTTGATTTTGCTCTGTGGAAGAGTGCAAAGGAAGACGAGCCATCCTGGGATAGCCCATGGGGAAAAGGAAGACCTGGTTGGCATATTGAATGTTCTGTTATGTCTATGGACCACCTGGGTTCACCCACACTTGATATTCACGGAGGAGGGCAGGATTTAATTTTCCCTCACCACGAGAACGAAATTGCACAATCAGAATCCTGCACCGGAAAACCATTTGCAAAATACTGGCTCCACAATGCTTTTGTAACTGTAAACAAAGAAAAGATGTCAAAATCCCTGGGCAACTTTTTTACAATTCGCGAAGTCCTTGAGAAATATGACCCGATGGTGGTTCGTCTTTTTCTTCTTTCAGCCCACTACCGCCAGCCGATGGATTTCAGCGATAAGGAACTGGATGCAGCAAAGGAGGAGTTGGAGCGGTTGAACAGATTTCAGAATAATATTTTATTTCTCCTTCAATCTTTCAATGTTGATAAAAGGGATTTTTTTTGTGAAGAATCAGAGGGAAAGAAAAGACAAGAAATGGATAAAAATATTATGAATAAATTTAGTAATGATATAGATAATTTTAAAAATAAATTTTTAGAAACAATGGATGATGATTTTAATACTCCTAAGGCATTGGGGTATCTCCATGAAATTGTGGGAGTCACAAATATCTTTATGAATAAAATCCCTGTGGGAGCTTTGAATATTGATAAAGTCAGCGAAGTTTTAGTTTCAACCCAAAAGATTTTTAATAGATTAAGCAAAGAAATTCTTGGTTTGAATATAAAGCCAGGCCTATCTGCTGCAGATATGGGGGGACTTATAGAATTGAGAGAGAAAGCCCGAAAAAACAAAGATTGGGCGGCAGCAGATAAAATTCGCAAGGAATTGCAGGATAAAGGAATTACAATTGAAGACACACCTTTTGGCCCGAGATTGATTATAAAAAATAAGATTATTTGACTTTAAATCTAACAATTGTTCGAAAAAAGGAACGGTTCTACCTGACCGGTATTCCATATTTTTTCAAATATTTTTTTACCTGGCGGATTGTGTAAGTCCTGTAATGAAAAATTGACGCAGCAAGAACCGCGTCTGCTTTACCTTTGACCAGAGCTTCATAGAGATGTTTTAAATTTCCTGCTCCGCCGGATGCAATTACTGGAATTTTCACTGCTTTGCTGACAGCTCGGGTTAATTCAATATCATAGCCTTTTTTTGTTCCGTCTGCGTCCATACTTGTAAGAAGAATTTCTCCTGCTCCAAGTAATTCTACTTTTTTTGCCCATTTTACTGCATCAATACCTGTTGGTGTGTTTCCTGCATTGATGTAAACTTCCCATTTTCTTTTGCCTGTTCTTTTGGAGTCTATTGCAACTACAATACACTGGCTGCCAAATTTATCAGAGGCCTTCTTGATTAATTCTGGGTTTTTCACTGCAGCAGTATTTATCGAAATCTTATCTGCACCGGATTTTAGAAGTATTTCAATATCCTTAATTCCTCCAATTCCACCTCCAACTGTAAATGGAATGAAGACTTTGCGCGCAGTGGCTTTAACCATTTCTACCATGGTCTTGCGGTTTTCTATTGTAGCAGTAATATCAAGAAAAACAAGTTCGTCAGCTCCTTCCTTACTGTAAAAGGCAGCATTTTTTACCGGGTCTCCGGCATCTTTTAAATTTTTGAAATGTACACCCTTGACTACCCTGCCATCCTTAACATCCAGACATGGAATTATTCTTTTTGCTAACATAGTTTACCTCCATAACCGTGTGGCTCTATAATTATCTTTATGGATTCGCCGGCACTGGCGACAAGTTGGAAACCCTTACCGGTTTCCTCAAGTGGAAGGCGGTGTGTTACCATGTCTTCCACTTCTACCCTGTGTGTAGCAAGGAGTTCAAGTGCTTCAGCAAGGTCATTTGGAGCAGCACCGTATGATGTTATCATCCTTACTTCGTTTCGCCATAAGTCGCTGATAGGAACAGGGATATCAATGCCTGGTTTTGGAACCGCAAAAAATAAAATTGTTCCACCTGGCTCTACGCATTGCAATGCCTGTGTACAAGCTTGTTGTGCACCTGTGCAAACTATCACAATATCTGAAAGTTTACCTTTATTAATTTCACGAAGCCGTTCAGGAATGCTTTTATTTGCATTTATTACTGCATCTGCGCCAAACTCAAGAGATTTTTTAAGGCGATATTCATTGATGTCTGCTGTAATTATTTTTTCTGCTTTCATAACTTTTGCAAGTTTAAGGTGAAGGAGTCCTGAAATGCCGCTGCCGATTATAAGCACTGTTGAGCCAGGCGTCATCTGCATTAATCTCTGTCCGCGCGCCACACAGCCAAGTGGTTCTATAAAAGTTGCAACTTCGTAAGACATGGCCCCAGGTAAAATGAATGTGCCCCTGTCAACATTTATTGCAGGAATTCGAATATATTCTGCAAATCCACCAGGGTCATAATTTGTATGATGAAGAGTGTCGCAGGCAGTGTGATGGCCATTCAGGCAGTAGTGGCAGGTATTGCAGGGGACATGATGGGTAGCAAACACACTGTCTCCCTTTTTATATTTTTTAACATTTTCTCCAACCTCAACAATTTCCCCTGCCATTTCATGTCCCAGGACGCGGGGAGCAGTTTTGATACGGTACCATTCTAACACATCTGTGCCACAAATTCCTGATGCCATCACCTTGACAAGGAATTCCTCAGGACCGATTTTTGGTGTTGGCATTTCTTCTAACCGAATATCCTTGTTGTTATAATACATTGCTACTTTCATATTTTTCCTAACTACCCAATTATTGAATTGTGAAATGTGTAGGTCTGACCCCTTATTTCTTTAAGTCGTTAAACATTTCATACGCCTTATCTGGAGAAAGGTTTTTATGCACAACAGCACCGATTGCTTTAATCATTGCAACAGGATTTTCGCTCTGGAAGATATTTCTCCCCATATCTACCCCACTGGCTCCTCTTTGAATAGCATTGGACGCCATTTTTAAAGCATCCAGAACCTCAATTTTCTTGCCACCTGCCATCACAATCGGTACAGGACAGGACGCTGTCACTGTTTCGAAACCTTCAGGGACATAGTAGGTCTTGACAAAGTGCGCTCCTAATTCCGCACAGATTCTACACGCAAGGCGGAAATATTTTGCATCTCTAACCATTTCCTTGCCCACAGCAGTCACAGCCATAACAGGAATACCATAACGCAGTCCCATATCTACTAATCTGGTCATATTATGCACTGACCGTGTTTCAAATTCTCCTCCAATAAATACCTGAATTGCCATCGCTGAGGCATTCATACGAATAGCATCTTCAATATCAAGGGCTATTTCTTCATTTGAAAGTTCTTTGAGGATACTTGGACCACCGCTTGCACGCACAACAATTGGTTTTGTTGAAGCAGGTGGAATCGTTGTCCTCAGGATTCCACGGGTTAACATAAGTGCATCCGCGTAAGGAACGAGTGGTACAATATTCAAATCAATGCGCTCCAGTCCTGTTGTCGGTCCCTGGAAGTACCCATGGTCTATTGCCAGCATGACTGTTCGACCGCTCCGGGGATTGAATATCCGCGCCAGACGATTCTTCATCCCCCAATCAAGTGAACCTGAGCCTTTGAGAAAAAAACCAGGAGTCTTCATTGGGACATCTTCGTAAAACTTTTTCTCCTCTTTACTTGTATCTACATCCGGCATATTAACCTCCTTTGACAATTAAATATCCTTTTTCAATTAGCCAGTGATGGAACTCATAGGTAGTGTGAATGCAGGCGTGCTTGCATCTTTTTCTTGTTTTTTCATACTCTTCAGAACCTTCTTTCCGGGATTCAAGTTTTAACTGAATCGGACATTTCACATCCTTGCAGTATTCTCTTCGTTTATATTCTGCATATCCCTCTATCATAAAGTTTACCCCTTTCTGCAATTCCCCAATTCTATTTGCCAATGCACATCCTGACAGCTATGATGAGGAGAAAAATGCCGAAGATTCTCTTGAGCAAGACATCGGGAACAGGCTGGGCAAAAATCGCTCCAAGAAGTCCACCGAAAAAGAATCCTGCAGCAATGAGCAAGCCCACTTTTAAATCGGCATTTCCGCTGTAGTAATATCTTAAAAAAGCAAGTAGTCCGATTGGTGGCAAAAGAGCAGCGAGTGAAGTGCCCTGTGCCTGAATCTGTGTCAAGCCAAAAACATATACGAGTATTGGAATAATTATTACTCCTCCTCCAATGCCCATAAAACCACTCAAAACTCCAGCTGTCAAACCAAGAATAATATAACTAAGAATTTGCAATTTAGACCTCCTTTCCTATTTTTAATCTATGTCAAATATTTTGCCGGGATTGAGGATCTTGTTTGGGTCAAATATTTTTTTAATCATTTTCATCAATTCAATTTGTTTTCTATCAACACTTAGCGGCAAATATTCTTTTTTTACTAATCCTATCCCATGCTCACCTGAGATAATTCCTCCACGCATTTTGCAGTCTTCATGGAGTTCTTTTCGCACGAGAGGATATTTTTCTTTCCAACCTTCTATTTCCGCATCGTCCAGCTTTCTGTCTTTCATACAGGTCTTCATGAGAAAAGTGTGAAGATTTCCATCTGCAGCATGGCCGCACGTTGGTAACCACATTCCATACTTTTTTGAGATTTCATGGACTTTTTCAACATGATTGGCTATTTCTGCTCTTGGGACGGTAATATCCAGAGCTTCGATTGTTTGTGGTTTCAAAGCTTCATAAATCTGACTGCGGATATCCATTACATCCTGCTGTTTTTGCATTGTATTTGCAACAAATACATCAGTGGCATTGTAGTCCAGGCAGGTTTGAGCAATGGACTGCGAAAGTTTTTCCATTTCTTCTTCACTTGAACCATCAAGTATAATCATTAAGTGTGCCTCGCCGCCCTTGCAGGGCCATTCTTTTCTTAAGAATTCTTCTGTAACTGTTATGAGTTCTCGTTCAATAAATTCAACAGCCATTGGCATTATTTTGTTGCGAATTATCTCCGGGACTGTTTTTATGGCGTCACTTAAATTATCATAAGGAACTACCAGCATAATCGTTGCTGCAGGCGGAGGCATAAGGCTTATTACTGCTTTTGTTACAATACCCAGCGTTCCCTCAGAACCGATTAACAGATTTAGAAGATTATATCCTGTGCTATTCTTTATAATCTTACCACCGAGATTTATTATTTCTCCTGTAGGCAAAGATACCTCTAAACCCCTTATGAAATTTCTTATAACTCCATATTTAACAGCTCTGGCTCCTCCGGCATTTGTAGCAACGACACCGCCGATAGTAGCACTTTCTTCTCCGGGATGAGGCGGAAAGAAAAAACCTGCTTTTTCTATATTTTCATAGAATTCTTTCAGTGTCAGGCCGGGTTCAGCTACAGCCATGAGGTTTTCACAGTCTATCTCCAGAAGTTTGTTCATATTTTCAAATGAAAGAACCACCCCTCCAAATACTGGAACACAACCACCGCACAGGCCGGTTCCACCTCCACGCGGTGTAACAGGAACACTCTCTTTGTTAGCAAGTTTCAAAATTTCAGAGACTTCTGCGGCACTTCTGGGTTTTGCTACTGCATCAGGAATTTTAGTTATCTTGGCTAAAGAAAACTCATCATGTGAATAATCTAACATTTTTTCCTGTTCGGTGATAATGTTATTTTCACCTACAATTTCTCTTATTTTATTTATATCCTGTTCGTCTATTTTTTTGTACTGTCTCATTTTCCTATTTCTCTTACTATTTTTATCAGTTCATCCTCTGAAATGCCGAGATTTCCGTAGTTCCTGTAATATTCTTCAATAAATTTCTCATAAAGGCCTGAGTTGATTTTTTTCTCCCGTATAATTTTTACTTTTTCCAGCACCTTCTGCACAAGTTCAGGAGTAATTTCAATTCTATTTTCTTTCAATTTTTCTTCGTTTTTTCGCAAGACTGCTTCCACAGCTGCTGTGCCACTGTGTTTACCGAATATGAATTTCCTGGTTCCTCCTACTTCTTCTTCTCTGATGAACTGATATATAGCAGGATTAATCACTATGGCAGCGGTGTGAATCCCGGATTCGTGTGCAAATACTCCTTCACCAATAATGGGTTCATGAGGCTGAATCGGAACTCCAGAGTATTTTTCAATCATTTTTCTCAATTCCACGAGCTTTTCGTACTTGAACCCCGGGATTTCTACGCCGTATAATTCTTTCAAAACCATTACTGTCAGATGGATTGAAGTGTTTCCAGCCCGCTCACCGATTCCATTTGCAGTGACACCGAGGTAAGTTGCACCATGACTTAATGCACGCACAGTATTCAATGTTCCGAGTCCGAAGTCGTTATGAAAATGGGCAGTCATCGGAATACCGTCCAGCGCCTTGACCATTTTTGGAATGTAATAATCAACAGCTTCTGGAGTGAAAACTCCGCAGGTGTCAGAAAAACACATTCTGGTGCCACCTGCTTTAATGCACGCTTTTGCCCATCTTATTCCGTATTCAATATTTCCTCGCGAAGAATCCTCGGAGGCAAATTCAATTCTCGAGATTCCTTTGCTTCTGGCATATTTTATTGCATCACATACCATATTTATATTTGCTTTCCTGTAGAATTCAAGAGGTGTCTCAAGCCATTTGTCTACAGGTTTTCCTTCTCTTTTCAACAGTGCCTTTCCGAGTTTATATTTCACATGCAGGTCAGAGAAAGTTGAAAGTATGAGTACGCTGACATCATCAGGTGATGCTCCTATTTCCTGCACAGTCTTAATTACCATATCAATGTCCACAGGATTACTTCTGCACATTGCCAGAATCTCAAGATTCTTTCTAATTTCCCCTCTTTTTTGAGCCTGGACTATTAGTTGTAATGCCTTGCAGTCAGATTCTCCATTCATTGGAAATGCAACATCCATTACATGCACGCCCATATCACTTAGAAATTTTGCCAGTTCCAGTTTCTGTTCCGGACTGAAAGCTACACCGGGCATCTGTTCACCATCCCGCAAGGTATCGTCATAAATTTTGATTTTTGAAGGGTCTGGAAAACGCAATTTACCTGTGAAAGCTTTTGGATGCCTTATAAGTGTTTCCAACGGTTCATGAAATTCAATCATCGTCTTTCCCTCATCTGTAGCCGTCCCGATGTAACATCGGGACGTGTCATTGCTTCGCTATAAAGTCGCAATGACAGGCAGAGTGAACTCTGCCACTACTTTGTTAGGTCAAAAATATGACTTGTATCTTCGAAGGTGCCCCATTTCTCTATTGCAAGTTTAAGTTCTTTGTTATTTTTGGCGGCTTCTTTCAGGGGGACTCCGCTTTTAACTGCTTCGATTGCTTGATGAAATGCTTTTACTCCACCAGATATTCCCATCGGATGGCCATGAACTCCTCCTCCTGCACCAACAAGGACATCGATTCCAAAGTCATCCATTAATTTATCAATTACTCCTGGATGAAGTCCTGCTGAAGGTCCGGGAAAAACTCTTTTTAAATGATAGAATGGAGAGGTCAATTCCTGGCCAATTCTAATTACCCTTTCTTTGACCATCGGAACTTTACCAAAATAACTTGGATATATCACCATATCAGCACCAGAGAGTCGGGCTAATTTTCCCAGGACAAGACTTGAAGTTAATCCATAGTTTGGTGAGCCGAAGAGTGCGCCGGCAAAATCAGGATGGGCAAGTATAGGAACATTGATTTGAGAATCTTCAGCCAATGCACTCATTGCAGAAAAACTCACAGTATAGACATTTACCATCAGACAATTAGCTCCCTGTTTTATAGCAGATTTTGCCTTCTTGAACATAACATCTAAGTTATCAGTTATATTGATTGCGTAAAGTACTTTCCTGCCTGTCTCAGAATGAACTTTATCGCATGCCTTAAGGCAAATATCCAATCTTTGTTCAACCGGACAGAATTGCGGGTCAGCTAACAATTCATCGTCCTTGATTATATCAACTCCTCCAACTCCCATTTCATATAGTAATTTACCCAGAGTTTTGGGCTCCATTCCAACGCAGGGTTTAAACATCGCCACAATAACAGGTCTATGCTGCACTCCGAGTAATTCTCTCAAACCCTCAATGCCAAATTTAGGACCATTAAAATTCTTGACAAATGATTCAGGTAAAAAGATGTCAAGCAGTTTTATCTTTCCTGCCATTGAAATATTTCCATAAAGAGCAGTCAGAAGTTGAGGAATCTGTCCGTTTATATTTGCTACGGGGAACCCTATCAGGAATATAAATTTCCTGACTTTTTCTTCTGGAAGAGCATCTTCATAACTGGGAATTTCATGAATAGCCAGAACCCTGGCAGAATATTTTTCTCTAATTTCAGGAGTTTCCTCACTTACAGGTACCCATGTGCCTGTGGATTGTTCCAGTGCTATTGCCTCCACCTTTTTCAATATATCTGTAGATTCTGCTTCCATATAATACAATCCGAGAATATAATCTTCTGAATTTATACCTTCAAAAACACTGAATACTTTAGGGTCAAGTCTCATATCTTCCTTCCTTTTTTTGCCATTTTTTTCGCAGGCCTGTGTAATATGTGCAGGTTTCGCGCCAGCCGCATATGCCGCAGATTTTTACAAGTTTTTGAAAAGAATCTATTTTTTTCTTGATAAGTTTCAGGAGTTTACCAGCAGAAAGAATATCCAGGCTTTTCAGCCCGAGCACAGAAAGAACCTTTTCATCTGTTTCTTTTACTCTTTTGTGCGAATACTCTCCTTTCTGGCAGCGGCCATTTTGTTGATTGGGGCAAGCAGAGCAGATTTCATCGCAGGAATTCAATATCTTGACTGGCAGCCTGGAGCTTGTTTCTATGATGCGTTTCACCTGTGTCATTTTCTTTATAAATTCAGGGCTGTATCCAAGTCCCTGAAAGCCCAGAACACACAGGAGATGATGTGCACGAATCTTCATGGATTCATTGTTAAAATCTTGCTGGCGATTTTGGGATGACAGGCAATGAATTTCAATTCATCTTCAACCAAGGGTTTCTGTTTTGCGACATTTGCATATCTAACCAATTCCAAGATTTTGCGTGCATCCTGGTCATTCTTGAACTTTATTTCCATTTTTTCATAGACATTACGGAATCCCCTGACGCCGCTGTATTCTCCAGCAACAATCTGCCTTCCTGTTTCAATAACTTCTGGTTCCCCTCTCCCCAATTCTTCAAAATCATACAGTTCATAATTGCGCCGGTCCTTAAGCGCGCCATCTGCATGAATTCCTGAGGAATGGGCAAATGCATTTGCACCTACACCAGGTTGGTTTATTGGAATTGGAACGTCAAAAGCATATGAGGCATATTTTGCAATTTTCCAGGCTTTTGATAAATTTATCCGTTCATCTAAATGATATTTGTTATGAAATCCACTGGAATATTTAACGGCAAGAATAACCGAGGCCAAATCAGCGTTTCCTGCTCTTTCTCCCATTCCATTCACTGTAGTATTGATATAAGCATCCACTCCTGCATCGAGAGCTCCCTTTGCTCCGGAAATAGAAGTGGCGATAACCATTCCTAAATCATTGTGGCAGTGAAGTTCTATTGGTAGACGAACCTCCTTTGCAAGTTTTTTCACACGTTCATAGATTGTGAATGGGTTATCGTAACCAAGAGTGTCACAGTAGCGAATTCTATCTGCCCCGGCCTGTTTCGCTGCTTTTGCAAAACGCAGAAGAAAATCCATTTTTGTCCTTGAGGCATCTTCAGCATTTACTCCAATAGTTTCTATTCCGTAACTCCGCGCCTTTTTAACTGCCTCCACCATTTCTTTGATAACTCCTTCATGGTCCATCTTGCCATTGAATTTATGTACAATCATCTGGTCAGAAGTGGAAATGGAAAGATTGAGATGTTTCAGTTTTGGAACTTTTGAAAATGCTATCTTCACATCCTTTACAGTTGCACGAATCCATCCACTCAGATGGATAGGGGATAGAACACCTATTTTTGCAAGTTCTAAATTTGCATTTAAATAGTTTGTTTCGTGGCTTGTAACAGGAAATCCAAACTCGCTCTGGAAAACACCCATCTCGTTGAGAAAGATATTAATCATTGTTTTCTCAAGTTTCGCCAAACCCAGACGCGCTGTCTGCACACCGTCGCGATTTGTTACATCAATAATGTAAATTTTATTTTTAGCCATCCAGACCTCCAATTTTATCTCAATTTTTCTTATTTGAATTTTTTATTTATTTTTTCTCCTTTACAATTCCCATTTCCAGAGGTCAGTAATATCGTGTTCCTTAGTGCTTCACTGCTTCAGCACCTCTTCTATTCTTCTCAATCCTTCCTTGATATTTTCCATTGAGGTTGCATAAGAAAGGCGGATGTATTTGTCAGCGCCGAAAGCAATACCAGGAATAACTGTTACCTTTGCTTCATTGAGCAAAACCTCTGATAGAGATAATGAACCTGTTATTTTCTGTCCTTTAATTGTTTTACCAATCAGTTTTGAAATATTAGGAAATGCATAGAATGCACCCTGTGGTTTCAGACAGGAAATTCCAGGGATGGAGTTTAATTTTTCAACTATGTAGTCGCGGCGATTGCGAAATTCATTAACCATCAGCGACATCGGGGACAGTCCCATTCTACCACCTTCGGTCGGCGGGGTACCCGCTGCAAAGGCGGGTCGGGACAGTCCCAATTCCGAAATGGCGGCCAGGGCAGCTTTCTGTGCAATGGAAGTAGGATTTGAAGTGGAATGGTCCTGCAAGTTTCCCATTGCAGCAATTAGCTCTTTAGGGCCAGCAGCATATCCAATACGCCATCCTGTCATTGAGTATGCCTTTGAAACACCATTAATCACAATGGCCAGGTTCTTAATTTCTGGTCCAAACGAGGCAATACTTATGTGCTCACCTTCATAAATCAGTTTTTCATAAACTTCATCAGAAATAATATAGAATCCATGCTTTACTGCAAGGTCAGCGATTGCTTTCAATTCATCCCTGGTATAGACCATCCCGGTTGGATTTGACGGAGAATTTAAGATGAGACATTTTGTCTTTGGCGTGATTGCATGTTTGAAGGTTCTATACGGGAGTTTAAAATTATACTTTTCACTGGTTTCAATGATTACGGGTTTTGCCTGGGAGAGTTTAATCTGTTCAAGATAGGAGACCCAGTACGGAGAGGGAAGAATGACTTCGTCACCTTTTTCACACAGGCACATTATTGCGTTGAAAAGGGAATGTTTTGCGCCGCAGGAGACAATTATTTGAGAGGGTTCGTAATCAAGCGCATTATCTTGTTTGAATTTCTGACAGATTGCTTTTTTCAGTTCCTCAATTCCTGATGTGGCTGTATATTTTGTAAATCCTTCGTCAATTGATTTCTTCGCTGCATCTTTAATATAAATCGGCGTGTCAAAATCCGGCTCTCCTGCTCCAAATCCAATCACATCAATCCCCTGCGCCTTCATCTGCTTTTCTTTTGCGGTGACGGCAAGTGTAGGGGAAGGATTAATAAGCGTGGTTCTCCTGGCTAATTTCATGGTCTTACTCCCTGAAATTTTTTACATCTTGTAAAATTTCCTTAATATCTTTGATTGCGTCTAAAATGTTTTCTAAGTAATCACGAATATCTCTTTTAGACATAGACAACCTCTTGTAGAATTCTTCTACCTATGTATGGCTTGAGACACTTTTTTTCTACTAAATCTACCCTTCTCCCCAGTAAATTACTTAAGTAATTTCCCAGATTTATGAATCCTAAAAGGTCAATTTTCGCATTTTTTTCGAACTCAACCAAAATATCCAGGTCGCTTCTCCTCTTTTCTTCTCCCCTAATATAAGACCCGAATATCCCAATTTTTTTCACTTCGTATTTTTTTTTGATATCTTTTTTGTGCTCTTTTAATATTTTTTCAATTTTTCTGGTTGTTTTCATGGCAACTCCTCATTTCCCCTCAAATTTTGTCAAACGCAACCACTGAGAAATATTTTTTCTGCCTCAGCAATTGCCCTGCCCAGTTCCAATTTATATCCTGATTGTTCAAGTGTCATTTCAAGCGCTGACAGAGCGATTATAATGTCGAATTTCTCCATATAGCCAAGGTGGGCAATGCGGAATATTTTATCTTTCAAGCCACCCTGTCCGGCGGCTATGTTCACTCCGAAATCATCGCGCATTTTCTTATAAATTGCGCTACCGGTCAATCCCTGAGGCACTGACACTGCAGTGACTGCATTGCAGGGTGCCTTGCTGAACAACTGTAAACCCATTGCCTTGACTCCAGCACGGGTTGCATCTGCAAGAAGTTGGTGTCTTTTCCAGATGTTTTCCATTCCTTCATCTTTAATTATTTTAAGGCTTTCGCTCAACGCAACAATCAAACTGATTGCCGGTGTATAAGGAGTTTCTTTGGTGGCAATTGATTTCCGGGCTTGTTTCCAGTCAAAATAGAATTTTGGGAGTTTCGCATTTTCTACAAGTTTCCATGCTTTCTCGCTCACACTCGCAAACGCGAGCCCTGGCGGAATCATCAATCCTTTCTGGGAGCCGGTGACCACAACATCCACTTTCCACTTGTCAGAATGCATTTCCTGTGCACCAAGACCGCTTATAGCATCTACAACAAGCACTGCTTCTGTGTTTGCCACGACTTCGCCGATTGTTTTAATATCATTCACAACACAGGTTGAAGTTTCTGTGAGGGTGGTATATACTGCTTTTGCCTGAGGGTTATCTTTTAGTGCTTTTTTAATTTTTTCAATATCAGTTGGATAGCCATCTTCCTCTTTTAGCAAAACATACTCTATCCCGTATGCCTTTGCAATTTTCCACCAGCGTTCTCCGAATTTTCCTGTATCGCTGACAATTAATTTATCGCCTGGTGAAAGCAGGTTGACAATACTTCCTTCCATTACACCTGTACCTGATGAGGCAAAGATTAAAACATCATTTTTAGTCTGAAATACATATTTTAATCCTTCGTTTACCTCTTCAAAAATTTTCCCAAAGGCAGCAGTGCGGTGGTGAATGATTGGCAGAGATTCTTTTAACGCTGCTTCAGCTGGAACCGGTGTCGGTCCCGGTGTCAGTAAATATTTTTTCATCTTTCCTCCATCCACTACATCATTTTAGTTCAAGCGCAATGTATATAGTTGCTTCTCCTCTCTTAATCAAGAAGAGAACTGTTTCTTTTGAGTCCTTTATTGCTTTTTCAAAATCTGAAACGTCCTTTATTTCCTTATTGTTCATTTCTTTAATTAAGTCACCTTCCTGAATTCCGGCATTCTGGGCAAGACTTCCTGGTTCAACCTTGCCGACAGCCACACCGTCCTTAGTATTTTGAACAGTCAGCCCAAGGCTATCATTTTTTGCTTCATCTTTTGAAATTGTTTCTTCTCCTTCTGGCGATTTTCCAAGGACAACATCAATTGTAATTTCTTTTCCACTACGAATTACTTTGACCGGAACTTTTTTATCCGGAGAGGTTCTGCTGACAATTGAACGCAACTCAGAAGTATTCTTGACTGACTTGCCGTCAATCTGCACAATTATATCCCCTCGTTTAATACCTGTTTTTTCCGCCGGACCTCCGGCAACAACTTCGCTTACCAATGCTCCTTCTTTGCTTGTAAGGTTGAATGATTTTGCAAGCTCATCAGTGATATCCTGAATGCGCACGCCCAGCCATCCACGGACCACTTTGCCATATTCAATTAAAGCAGTCAGGATTTCCTTTGCTTTATTTATGGGGATGGCAAAACCGACTCCTACAAAACCTCCGCTCGGAGTAAAAATCGCTGTATTGATTCCTATGACCTCGCCCTGAATATTTACCAGAGGTCCACCGCTATTTCCTGGATTAATAGAAGCATCTGTCTGGATTAAATCTTCATAGTTGTTGTTCTTGATGGAGACATTCTGGCGTTTGGCGCTGATTACGCCTACGGTTAAAGTATGTTCAAGCCCAAATGGGCTTCCAATTGCTATTGCCCATTCCCCAACTCTTATCTTGTCAGAATCCCCGAGTGGAACAGTTGGAAATTCCTCATCTTTTTTACTTTCAATTTTAATTACAGCTAAATCAGTGCGAGCATCACTTCCCATCACTTTACCTGAATAGGTTTTTTTATCCCCTCCATCTCCTATGGCAACCTGGATATCAGTTCCTCTTTCAATTACATGATAATTTGTTAATACATATCCGCGCTTGTCTATTATTATGCCTGAACCCAGACTCTGAGTTTTTCTTGTGCTATATTCTGGTGGAAAGAAATGCTTGAAGAATTCTTCAAAAGGATCTTCCCCTCCGAATGGGCTTCTGAACCTGAAGGAATATGATTGGGTTTTTTCAATCCGCGTAGATGCAATATTAACAACAGCGGGTTTGACAGTCTCGGCAATTCTGGCAAATGCTTCCTGTAAATCTGTTAATTGTACCGGAGTTTCGGTTCTGGATATCCCTGGGATTGGCTGGAGAATCAAACCCCCACAAATAAATAGTACAAAAATTAACTTTTTCATCCTGGCCCTCCTGAATAAATCTGACAACTTAAATATTACAAGATATATAAACTCATTTGAACCAACACTATTATACTAAAATTTCCAATTTTGTCAAGAAATTGATGAAAAACCCGTGGTTAAAAACCAATACTTGCATTGAGGGAATAATAATGGGAAAAGGTGGGGGTGGGGTCTTGAAAGAGGTTATAGGCAAAACCGAGGCTGAAATTTTCAAGAAGATAGTAATCTGCACCAATAAGAATTGAATTACTGACACTTTTGTCCAGCGAGCATTGAATCCAAGAATAAGACCCATATAGATTGAGGCAATCAAATAATATATGTGATACAGACGCATCAATGGTTGAACCAGGGAATCCAGAGATAATACCAAGTACTCCTGCCAATTTTATATTCTGGGTGGCATGGACATAATTCTGGATTTGTTGTAAGTCATAGCCGTCAGGAATTGAGGGCAGATAAATATAAGAAGTATAAGCAACAGCGAAATTGGTAGCCTGTAATATTCCTAATCCTGTGCCGACTCTCCAGGAGTGGCAGGGCAGTATTTTAGAGCGGTTTGTATTCATGTGCCCTGTAAATGAATAACCTGCTTCCAGTTGAAAGTCAAGAAATGTTGAAAGCCCCACAAATGGACGTATAGAGAATGAAAGCTCAGTTCCATCAGAGACATATCCACTTGACCGATTGGCGTTATAAATTGCATTCAGGGACATCATTTGAAAAAATAAATCCTTGCCCCCGCCCAACGAAAAGAACTTATTCCCACCAGAAGAAATTGAGAATCCACCCTGAAGATTGAAATCTGCGGGTAATTCAAGAACCACATCAGTGGAATTTCCCCAGTATCCACCTGCGCCCATGGTGAAATTATCTGAAATCTGCATAAATGCACTTGAGGTCACAGGTAAAAATAATATAACCACTATAAAAATAACTGTAATTTTTTTCATATGCAAGTTCCTGAAATTCCCCAAATGGCCAAAATATGTAGTGGTAGACCTTGGTCTGCCTAATTATAATGGAGACGCTCCAAAAGTAGAAGCGTCCCCATTTCCCAAATTCATCTATTTTTTTGGTCCCGAAGGCCTTTGGGTTCTTGGGGTACCAGGATGTTTCTCTCTGTATCTTTTCATCCACTCACGACGCTGTTGCGGCGGAATCTTTTGCCATTCTTTGTGAGATTTAAGCATTTGTTGTTTTTTGTCCGGAGGCAATTTTTTGAACTTTTCCAGCCTGTCCTTAACATTTTCCCTGGTTTCGGGCGGAAGATTGCGCCACCTCTTATACCCATCAACAATCTTCTTGCGCTGTCCCGGTGGCAGTGACTTCCACTTGCGATAGTTTACAATAGTTTTCTTTTGAACCCAGGGTGGGAGTTTCCTGAAATTTCTCACTTTCACAATAATCACTTTCCTCTGTCCAGGCGGCAGATTTTTCCACAACCTGAAGGCACGAATCATTCTCGCTTTAGCTTCAGGAGGCATATTCTTCCATCTGATTGCAGCTGCTCGTAATTGCTCTTTGCGTATTGATGCTAAGCGTGGCGCGGTTTTTTTCCAGATTTCATAATTCATTCTTGTTTTCGCTCGCTGTTCAGGACTTAAAGTTTTCCATTTTTCGGATGCCTTGGCGACTTCCTTATCAAATTTCTCTTTGTTTTTCATGGACTCTTTTTTCGTCTTATCCATATCATGTATAATTTTAATTGTCACCGCCTTAAGTTTCTGCGCTTCCTTTTCAATTTCCTTCTTTTCTTCGTCAGTTTTAGCAAGGCTATATTTATCCCTGAGTTCCCCAGCCGCAATTTTAATTTTTTCCAGACCCTCTGCCATCTTAAACAACTCTCTCTTTTCCTCCCAGAGTTGCCATCGAGCCTTGCGGTAAGCTTCTATTTTTTGAGCCGGGAGAGGCGCTTTGCCTTTTTCTATGCGAGTAGAAAAATTAGGTTTTATTTCTAAGGGTGCTCCTCTTTCACCTTTTTCATTTATCCCTTCTACGACGACGATTCCTTCATAGGTTTCTACATCTGCTGCCTCATCGGCTTCTGCAGAAATCCCAAAGTCAGTTCCGCGTACTCCGGCAATACAGGCAGAGGTCTGCACTTCAAACTTTGCCTGTTTACCGAAAATTTTTAGCACCTTTGCCTTTATCTCACCAATTATAAGATTGAAGAGTGAAACTTTTTCTTTTGTGGGACCAACTTCCTCAAGAGAAAGAATGTTAATCGTGGTTTCTTCTCCCAATTTTACAATGCTACCATCATCAAGTTTTATTTCAGCAAGGGATTCTTCACCTGTCCTTACCTTGTCATCCTTGGTCAATTGTGTTCCTATTGTAGCTTCTT
>MNUO01000013.1:6027-6215 GCA_001871015.1 Candidatus Desantisbacteria bacterium CG1_02_38_46 | reverse complement strand
CTGGGTTGACCAAGTCAAGGTAGTTTGACTAAGTCAAAGTAGGTTGACTAAATCAAGGGGGAAAATGGAAGAAAAAATAGAAGAAGTTTCTAAGGAAGTTTTAGAAGAAAGAGTAGAAGAGAAAGTAGAAGAAAAAACAAAAGAAGATGAAAAGAAAAAGAAGAAGGCTACTTCAAAATCTACTTTAA
>MNUO01000013.1:0-5969 GCA_001871015.1 Candidatus Desantisbacteria bacterium CG1_02_38_46 | reverse complement strand
AGGTAGGACGTTAGAAAAGGTATCTACCCACTTCAATATAGACATCTGGCAGCTTAAAGAACTTTCCAGAATTGATGATTGGCAAAAAAAGATAGCCAAAATAAGGGAGACTATTAGTAAGACTAACAATTTTATGCTTGAGTACGTCGATAGCATTCAGTTTGGAGTAATAGAAAAGATAATTAGAAATGAAGACTCTAAAGATTCTGATAGATTGAAAGCTTTAGAACACTTAGATGATTTTATAAGAACTCATTCGGATTTAATTAAGAAAAAGAAAATAGTGATTGAGTTCAATGATAAAAAGGGACTACAAGAAATTGTAGATAAATTGCAAAGTGGGACTTTATATAGAGACCCCGTTATCGAAGATAATCCATCCTCATAAGTACCAAACACTTATTCTCCTTACGAGGACTAAGGAAACAGCTTGTGTAACAGGTCAGGGTTCAGGGAAATCTTCTCTTGTCCCCGTATGGTTGGGAACACAAATGATGAATAGGGGAACTGGAGAATATGCAGTTACTGAACCAGTTAATTCAATGGTTGAAAGAGTTGCCATTAGATACTTCTTAGATTTTGTTAAGGGAACAGAACTTGAAGGGGATTGGATAAGTAAAAAATATAATATTTACGGCACCAATTATGGAACAGTCAATTTTTACTCTACCGAAATTCCTGAGCATATGCAGGGCTCACATTTAAAAGCGGCAGTAATGGATGAAGCTGGACAATCTCCAAGACTTGCCTATACTACTCTTCGTGGACGTTTGAATCTATTTGATGGACAACTGCTTATGTTATCTAACCCATATATGAAAAAAGACCCTTGGTTGTTCCTGGATTTAAAAAAGAGATATGATGAAGGAGACCTTACGGTTTTGTATTTGTCTTTTCCCTCCATAGCTAATCCTGCATTTTCACGAAAGGTTTATGAAAGGGATAAAAAAATATTAACTCCAGAGGAGTTTTCCTTTCAGCATTTGGGAGTTTATATTAAGCCACAGGGACTTGTTTATGATTATGATAGAAGTGCCGTTGTTAAGGAAGTTAAATATAATGGAGAAACTTGTTTTGCGGGTGGAGATTTCGGTTTTGATTCAACAACGTTAGAAATAGGTTTTGTAAATACGGTAGCTCTTCATTTGGTAAATGAATATTTTAAAGTAGACATTGAACCTTCAGGACATGTAAGAGCTTTTGCTGAACTAATTAAAAGGTATCATATTAATATTATATTTTATGACCCAGCAGCCAGGGCTTTTATGTCTGAGATTCAAAAAGGACTTACTGAATTGAAGGTTCCAGTCAAATTTGAAAAGGCAAACAATGATGTTCACGATGGTGTTAGGGAAAAGAACAGGGCTCTTAAAGGCGGAAAACTAATTATAGACCCCAAATGCTATCATCTTTTAGACGAGGATATGGGATATATTTGGAAAAATGGAGAACCAAGCGGAGAAAGACACTGTGAGGATGCTTCAAGATATTTAATAATGGGAGTGAAAAACTTTCTTCATAGAGAATATGCTCCGACTAAGGTTGAAAAAAAAGCAAAAGACTGGTTGGCTGAACATTTTCAAAATCTTTATGATAAAGTTATGAATCCGAAAAGAAAAGAAAACATAGATTGGAGAGATATATTCTAAGGTATTCTAAGGGAGGAAAAATTGTCAATTATAGATGTTGTTAAAAAAATGATTAAAAAACCTTCAGTTAATGAAGGCGAAGATAATGAAGTATTAAAGCGAGTGAATAGTGATTTTCAGTATGCTGCAGAAAAAAAGGAACAAGATACTTTTGATATGGATGCTCGGGGAAGCGAACGGGAAACCAATTTTGCTTCACAAAAGAGATTGCGTATATATAAACTTTGGTACGATTCTGTGCAGTGGCTTGTGGATAAAGACGGAAATGCTTTTGATGCTACAAGTTATATTGCAACTCCTACAATAAATTTTATTCAAACTATCATCAATCAAAGAGTAAATTCATTTAAACGTAGAAAAGTTTATATGGACGTTCTTCCTGTAGGTTTAGGAAAAGGAAATCTTTCTCTGGGCTGGCAGCATATTCTAAAATATATTTGGAAGCAAGAAGATTTTTCAGGTAAAATGTCCTTATCTTACAAAGATAGTTTAATTATGTGTTCGGGTTGGTTTAAATTAACGTGGAACGAAGAAGATAAAAATATAGACATTGTTCCAATTACTCCCCTTGATGTTTATCCAGACCCCTATGCAAAAACTTTAAGCGATATGCGATATATACATCTTGTTTTTAATAAATCCAAAGAGTATATAGAAGATAAATATAAAGTTAAAGTATCGGGAAATAATCCAAACGATTCAGTTATTATTTATGAAAGTTGGTATAGAAAAATAGCTTTTGGAAGTCCAGTTTGTATAACGTGGACTGAAGGACAAATACTGGATATAAAAGATGTAAATAAAATTACTGGCAGCGATGATTTTCCTATTTTCACAATAACTCCTTATAAATCTTCGGATAAACTTTGGGGTTCTTCTCTGGTCGGATACTTAATTGACCCTCAAAATTTACATAATAAGTCTTTGGGGCTCCTATTGGATGGAATGTTGGTTACTAATAATGGACGTGTTTATACGACAGACCCAGATATTCAGTTTTCCAATGACCCAAGAGAGATAATTAAGGTATCTGCTAAAGAAATGATTGGCACCTTAAACCTAAATGCTGCTGATGCTCGTTGGTTAAGTGTCGTACAGTATTCAGGTTACGGCTTAATGCAGGAACTTTCTGAAACTTACGCTATAAATGCAGGAGGGGGAAATGCACAGAGAACTGCTTCAGGCACGATTGCAACACAACAGGCAGGAAATTTGGCAACCGAATCAGATACCATAGAAATAGCCAAGGATATGAATAGGTTTGGAAAAGTATTGGTAAAGATGATTAAAAAGGAATATACAAAAAAAGATTTAAGAGAGATTTTGGGCACCAAATTCGAGAACGCAGAAGAATTAGTCAATGGACTTGATGGAAAATTTGATTTATTCTTTGATTTAAGCGACCCACTTCCAGAAGATAAAATGGCAAGGAACAATCTATTAGCAGGACTTCTTGCACAGAATAAAATTGACCTTGCAACATTTGCAAAATTAACTGAAAACACACAACTTTTAGAAATACTGCAAGAACAAAAAGCAATAACTATTCCAGGAGGGCAACCAATAACTCCAACTACTCCTGAAACTGAGCAAAAACAAGTTCTCAGTGAGGCAGGAGCAAGAAAAGAAGGAATTGCAAATAAGGTTGCAGAACAGGTAGGAACTGGAGTTGGCGTTTAACTAAGCAATATTAAATTCTTTAAGGAGGAATAAATGGCTAAAGAAAAAGCAGTTTATCAAGACGCATTCACTAAATTAGCTCCATCTCTAACAAGACCAAACAGTGGGGCAAACACAATTAATTCACCCAATTTAACAAAAGGCGGAATCACTATTTCTAAAGAATTGATTCCCGATGAAGTTGCTGTAGGTGATGTTGTTCTTATGAAAGTTGCCAACGTAGATACTGATAAAAACGAAGTTTCTTTCGAGTATTTGAATAAACAAGAAACGTCTGGAGAAGCAGTTCCAGCGGCACCAGCAAATTTAAGCACGCTGTAGAATTTTCGCCCATGCGGCGTTAAAAAAGGAGATTAAAATGGCAGATAAAGAAAATGTCAATCTTAATTCTGATTCAACAACGCTCCCTCCATCTGAGGGTAATGCAGATGAAAACGAAGTTGGAGAATTAGATGACGAGATTGGAAAACTTCAGAAGGAAATGGATATTCTTCTTGGTGAAGAACCAAAAGAAAAACCCCCTGAAGTTATCGAACCGCCCAAAAAGGGTGATTTGAGTAAGGCAGTAATTGAAAAGAATAAAAAAATACACGAACTTAAAGAAAAGGTTCGTGCTTATCAAGAGAAGTTGCAGAATTTAAATAAGCCCGAGGAAAAGAAAGAAGAAGTAAAGGAAGAAATCAATCCTGAAGAAGTAAATAAAAGGATTGGGGAAATCAACGCTAAATGCGAAGAACTGGAGAAGAAATATAAGGATTCTCTTGTTCCTTTTAACAAGGTAGAAATACTCCTTGATGTTTACAAGAAAACAGGTGGAACGGTCAATAATTTAGATTTATTGGAAGATGTTTATCTTTCTATGTTAAAGAAACACGAGACAGAAGGTTCAAGTGTTTTAGAGGCAAGAAAGGAAGCACAAACTGAAACTCCATCGGGACAGGCAGGGGGTGTTGCATATACGCCTAAAAATTTAGATGAGGCGTTTGAAATAATTAAAAAGAAATAAAATCATCGTATTTCGATGTTATCGCTCCTTAGGAATGCGTAAATTCTTAAAAATTTAAAATGTAATTTACTAAGGAGGTAAATTATGGCTGAATTAACAATTACTACCCTTAACGCATTGGTTAAAGAAAAACCAATAACTAAGGGATTTGTTGAACAAGTTTATACATACACTCCTATTCTTAACCACTTTAAGGAAGGAAAGGCTATGTATACTGTAAAAGGTGGAAACAGAATTATGGCTTCGATTCAATTTGGAAACCTGGTAGGAAAGAACTGGACTGGGTCTGGTGTAGTTGTTGACCCTACCACTCTAACTCGTCCAGCAATTGCATCTGAAGCTTGGTATGATTGGGCATTTTATAATAATGCATCTATTATACCCTATAAAGAGTGGTTGCTTGTACAAAAGGGAGCTTACACTCTGGAAGATTATGCGAAAATGATTCTTAAAAAATTAGCAGAAAGCACTGCAAGAGATTTTGAAGGTAAGTTTTTTAACGCCTGGAATTCCAGTGCAACTACACCTAATAAGGTTTTTGGTCTTCATCAATTAATTTATAATGTTGATGACCTTACAGATGCTAATGATGGAACTACTCCTATTTATGTTGGAGATGTTAAAATTTCAGAATTACCCGAATGGAAATCACAAGTAGATGCCTATGATACTACAAAATCATTGATTTTAAATCTTATGCACTCCGTAAATACTGTTACTCACAAATGGGGAAAACCTACACTTATACTCACTTCTCAAGCAATTTACGAGGAATATTGTGAAGATGCATACGATAAATCAGGTTATTTAGTAAAGGATGAAATTGCTACAAAACTTGGTTTTTCTGTTGGAGCTTCATTTAACGGCATTCCTTTTGTTTTTAGTGAAAGTTCTGCTCTTGATGGAACCATTTATATGTTCAATAATAACTATCTAAAATTTGTAGTACATCCAGATGCTAACTTCAAACTTTCACCCTGGACACAGGTTTCAACCACAAACTATGATTACATTGCACTTGAAGATACAACTTATTCAATGATTGTATCAAACAGAGCTGCACAAGTTAAAATCACTGGCGTTACATAATAGGAGGTGGCTTAGATGGCTAAGAGGGTTCAGTTTCCTTTTTTTACAATTTCTCTTCATAAAGATATTATAACTATTCCTATGAGTTTTGAAACAGGAGAACAGACTACTACAAAAATTTATTTTCCTAAAGCTGTTACTATAAACAAAATCAGAAGCATTGTAATGAAAGCACTTGCTGCTACAGATGCAGGAACAATTACCTGTGGAAATTCAGTTGGTGCTTCTGCTGGTGGAGTTGTAACTGTTGCTCTTTCTTCTGCACTGAATACAGAAAATTCTGCAACTCCTACGACTAATAATACTGTTGCGGCTGATTCATATTATTATCTGACTTCAGCAAAAACAACTGCTGGTGGAAAAGTTTTAGTAACATTAGAATACACAGAGAGATAATTTAACAGGGGGCAGGAAACTTCCTGCTCTCTTATAAAGGGGGTGAAGACCATTCCTTACAAAATAATTGGCAGTAAAATTTATCATTTTAAAAATGGAAAATGGAGCGTTAAGCAAACGTGCTCGAGTCCTGCAAATGCTAAAAAGGC
>MNUO01000060.1 GCA_001871015.1 Candidatus Desantisbacteria bacterium CG1_02_38_46 | reverse complement strand
TAAAATCCGTGGCTTGCCACAGGCCCAGAATATACATAACCGGCATGGGGGCTAATCAAACCTAAGATTTTTCTCTCCCCTGCTGAATTCACCTCAGGCAATTTTCCAACTCCGATTTTATTAAGGAAACATCTCTCTATTTGAGATTTGAGTTCCTTCTCTGCTCTCTCATAAAATTGACCTGCTACAGATGGTATACGAATACTCATCTTAACCTCCCTCGTCATTGCTTCTCCCCCGCAATGACTTTAAGGTAAGAAATCGGCCCCAAGGGGAGTTGAACCCCTACTACCGCCTTGAAAGGGCGATGTCCTAACCGCTAGACCATGGGGCCCCGAATTTAGATAATTAAAGCAACTCCGTTTCTTTAACCCTTTGCATGTAAAACTGTAACTCCTACTAATCTATCGTTGTCATAATGGTAAATGAAATTACCTTTCATCACGCTGTCGTTAGCAGATTGTGGCTTTCGAAAACTAATGTAAAGAGTATCTGTCTCTTCATCATAATCAACCCAATAATGAGCCTGCTGAAATTTAAGAAAATAGGGAATTACAGAGGAATCAAACTCCTTTATTCCAACTTTTGTTTTTGCCATACTACACCCCCTTTTCTAATTGTCTCTGGTTTGGAAGTAAAAAAAGCAGTAATAATAAAACCCTCTTTTTCTTCTTCTTTATACACTACTACACAACATTTCTCTCCTATGTTAGTATTATGGTAATGCTTAATAGCAATCAATTCTCCTTTTATTCCTTTTATTATATAATCAGGAGAAGATATTGTCTCCATTACTTTTTCTATGTTTCCACCCATGTAATCATGGGATTCTATGATGTGGAACCACTGCTTAAATGTAAGTCTAATTTCTTTTCCAGAAATTGATTTAGTAAATTCTATCACTTCTTTATCTTGCATAATTATTCCTCATTTCTTTAAAACTAAAAACATAGACTTTCCAAGTTTGCAAGGGTTCCTCAATAAACTGAAAATAGCAATAGTATCAGGTGTCAGATATTGACCTGACACCTTACTTCAAATGAGCCGTGCTGGGATCGAACCAGCGACACCCGGCTTAAAAGGCCGGTGCTCTACCTAGCTGAGCTAACGGCTCAAAATACCGAGCACTCCTGAGTTTTAATATGTCTTTTTTAATAGCTAAGGAAATTATACCAAAAGTTATCCACAATCAGGACTAAAGTCCTGAGTTACGTAACTCAGTCAGGACTAAAGTCCGTAACTCAGACCTTCAGGTCTGATTTTTTTTTAATTGCGTTCGCAGGAATTCCTCAATTTCTCCTGCTGAGGAAAAATTCATTACTTTTTCAGCCAATCCCTTAGCCTCAACCAACGATATATTCCTGACAATTTCTTTTATTACCGGAACAGAAATCGAACCCATACTGAATTCATCCAGTCCCATTCCTAATAGTACCGGAATAAACAATGGGTCACTTGCCATCTCTCCGCACATTCCAATTTCAATGCCTGCGTTGTGCGCTGTATCTATTACTCCTTTAATCAACCGCAATACACTTGGATGTAAAGGCTCATAGAGATAAGCAATTTTTTCATTGACTCTGTCAATTGCAAGTGAATACTGAATAAGGTCATTTGTTCCAATGCTGAAGAATCTGGTCTCTTTTGCAAGGAAGTCCGCAATTATTGCTGCAGATGGAACCTCAATCATAATACCCACCTCTACATCCCTGTTGAATTCAGTACCTTTTGATGTTAATTCCTGTTTAACTTCTTCTAAAATCTGGTTTGCCCTTTTCAATTCTTCTATCCCGGAAATAAGGGGATACATAATTTTAAGATTACCAAAAATACTTGCACGTAGAATTGCACGCAGATGTATTTTAAATATATCAGGCCTATTCAGACATAGTCTTATGCCACGGCAACCAAGAGAGGGATTAATCTCAGGAGATAAATTTAAATGTGACAGAAACTTATCACCTCCAAGGTCAAGTGTCCTGATAGTCACGGGATGTGGTTTCATTAAATCTACAACATACTTGTATGCTTCAAATTGTTCTTCTTCTCCGGGTAAATCAGAACGGTTTAAATACAAAAATTCTGTGCGATATAATCCCACACCTTCAGCTCCGTGATTAATTGCAGATTCTATTTCTTCAGGACCTTCAATATTTGCCATGAGCCTCACTTCATGACCATCTACGGTGCGTACCATCACGTCTTTTAATTTAATGAGTTCACTCGCGACAACTCTAATTTTTTTCTTTTCCTTCTCGTATTTTTTCAGGACATCATTTTCCGGATTGACAATTACTGTTCCTGAATTTCCATCTACGATTAACAGGTCACCTGGCTCTACTTTTTCAGTTATTTCCTTTAAACCAACAACTGCAGGAATTTCCAGAGAACGAGCCATAATAGCAACATGGGATGTTCTTCCACCCATATCAGTTACAAATCCTATAACTTTTTCCTTTCGCATCTGCGCAGTATCTGATGGAGCAAGGTCTGCAGCAGCAACTATTACTTCTTCCTGCAAACTTGCAAGAATTTCTCTCTCGTTGCCTAAAAGATTTCTAAGTATTCGCCTGCCAACATCATGAATGTCACTGGCCCTCTCACTAACCAACGAATCGCCTGATTGTATAAAAGCATTGCTTAATTCTTCAGTTGTAATCCAGACTGCATATTCAACGTTCAAAAGTTCCGTTTTTATCCTGTTATGAATTTTCTCTATAAATAAGGGGTCATTTAATACTAAAATATGTGCATCAAATATCTTTGCATTTTTATGACCTATGGACTCCACAATTTTTTTCTTGATCTCTACCAGTTCAAAACGTGATTTATCTACAGCTTCATTAAACCTGAAAATTTCAGCATCAATATTTTTTTTGTCAATTTTGTGTTTTTTGATTGCAAATTCTTCCTTATCCAGGAAAAATGTTCTGCCAATCGCTATACCAGGTGATGCCGCAATTCCTTTTAGTTCAATCATAAATTCCTCAATCGTCGAGTAAACTCGACCACTACATTAGTGGCAGAGATTGCTCTGCAATACAGTCGAGTAAACTCGACCACTACATTAGTGGCAGAGATTGCTCTGCAATACAGTCGAGTAAACTCGACCACTACATTTACTCCTCGCCAAACTTGCTCTTTATAAGATTCTTCAATCCCTCCATCGCCCCCTCCTCATCCAGGCCAGAAACTTTAATGGTAATCTTACTTCCATAAACCGCACCAAGCATCATCATGCCAAGGATACTTTTTCCATTAACCTCAATCTCATCCTTTTTCACTTTAACTTGAGATTGAAATTTATTAGCCAGCTGGACAAAGGTGGCTGCGGAACGCGCATGTAACCCTGATTTATTTATTATTCTCACAGTGGCTATCATCTTAAACCCCTATTTTGACATTTTATCGACTTCACTTACGAGAAACAAGGTTCTGACGAAGTCAGGTTCTTATTTTGTTTAACTCCAACACCATCAGGGCTAAAGCCCTGAGTTACATTTAACTCCAATACCATCAGGGCTAAAGCCCTGAGTTACATTTAACTCCAACACCATCAGGGCTAAAGCCCTGAGTTACATTTAACTCCAATACCATCAGGGCTAAAGCCCTGAGTTACATTTAACACAATACTTGTTTTCCATTTTTCCCCTGGAGGAATCTTTAAATTCCAGATTGGTATAACTGTGGAATGTTGATAGTTTTGCTCCATTCCTTCCTCGGATTGAGAAACTGTATAAATAGGAAAACGCCATAACATTGAATTTTGGGTAAATTTAAGTGATATAAAAAATCCCTGCCATTTATCCACGAGTCTTACTTCCTGCACATCGTCAATCTCCTCAACTGAAATAAGCCTGTTATCTTTTAAGTCCAACCCTGGAATCTCATAATATCTATCAGGGTCATCACCTGCAAGCAAAGAGAAGTTGAATTCAATTCCAAATCGTTTTTTCAACTCCACATTACCGAGGTTCTCTATCTCATATTGGACAAAAGCACAGGCCCTGTTTGTCTGCATTAGAATTTCCTTCCTGATACTTATTCCTCCATCTTCTTTTTTTAATTCAGTCATAATTTTTTTTGTCTTTCTAAAAATCTGATATTTGTAGGACCCATTAACAAAAGGTGAAATTGAAGGAAAATCTCTGAATGAGAGACTGGTAACATCATCGGGAATGAAATGGTCTATAAGTGAAACTCTCCTGTAGGAATCGTAAACCAACAGCTTTTCCAATCCTTTTTCCTTTACCTTAAGCATTTCGTGAATACTCCTGGTGTCATTATCCTGGGGAGTGCTCAATGCCTCACTTATTTTTCTATGGTAAACCTCATATCTGCGTGAAAAAGTATCAGAAATGTTAATGCATGGTCCACCCTTGTAATCAATTTCAAAGAGATGCCCTCCGCAATCCGGGTCGAGATACAGATTAATAAGGTTGTTGGACATTAATATCTCGTCTCTGCCATCCCTGTCAAAATCAACTACTTCAATATCTAACCATTCCTCTGTTTTCCCATAAATTTCTCGTTGGGCAATCACCTCAGCAGCAATTAAGTGAGAATAGGAACTGGACCTCAAATAATTCAGGTACAATCCCCCAAAAATTCCATGCCAGTATGGGTCATTGCACTGTCCCTGAAAAAGTTCCTCCTCAATTTTTCTGAAGACAATGGGATTTGCATATTTCTGCGCGGCTCTTACCTTTTTACTAACCAATAACATTTTCTTATGAAGATTATTTGCCTCTGGATATTTTGTAAGAAAATTACGCCAGAACCCTCCTGACCACTCAAGCATTTCCTTGTATGAACCCGCAGGTATGTAAACAAGACCACGGGAATTATATTTTTTAATTGCATCTTTAAGGGTTATCAATTCTATCCATGCATTTTCCTCTAAACTAGAGAAAAAATTTTCAAGCCATTTTTCCTCATAGACCCATTTATGCGTACCAGGCCAGACCCCAAATTTTTCACCGTCATCAACAAGTGTGATTAACCCCTGCCCTGACTCTGCTTTCTCCCTTAAGAAATTTATGCACTGCTCCACAGGTTTGAAAGGTACAAGATACCTTAACCTCTCATTAATAGGAAAAACATTAAGCGAAAAACCCTGTTCTTCAGTAGTAAAATAGTTGTATATCTCATTATCACTTAAGCCAGCGAGCCTGAAATGATGGTCATCAACCAGTGTATATTCCAAACCTGCTCTTGCAAGGGTCTTTGCCAGATGTGGTTCCCACACCCTCTCAGAAAGCCATGCTCCCTGGACAG
>MNUO01000047.1:3723-7051 GCA_001871015.1 Candidatus Desantisbacteria bacterium CG1_02_38_46 | reverse complement strand
AGGAATTAGGATTGGAAAGAGCAAAGATATATTTGAATTTCCATAAGACAATTCCATTAAATTTAGACTCATTAAAAAATAAAATTATAAAAAGAGCTAAGCATATTCCTCTTGCCTACATTCTGGGCAAGACTCAGTTTATGGGTTTTGATTTTCTTGTAGATGAAAGAGTTATGATTCCCCGTCAGGAAACTGAAATATTGGTTGAAGCGGTTATTAAAAAATATGTGGACAGTCCCCTAATTGTAGATATCGGAACCGGGTGTGGAAATATTGCAATAGCACTTGCAAAATCTATTCCCTGTTTTAGGATTTACGCTACAGATATTTCAAGTGAAGCACTTGAATTGGCGAGGGAAAATGCTAAGAAAAATGCAGTTTCCAAAGAAAGGATTTCTTTTCTTCAGGGTGATTTGTTCAAGCCTTTAAATGACCTTAACCTTTTTAATAAGATTGATATTCTTGTTTCCAATCCGCCGTATATACCATCAGGAGAAATTGAAAACCTGCCCAGTGAAGTTCTTTTTGAACCGCGAATTGCCATTGATGGTGAATTTGATGGGCTTGGGTTTTATCGCAAAATAATAAATGAATCACCACTCTATCTAAAAAACGGAGGATATTTATTTTTAGAGATAGGTTTCAATCAGGCAGATGAAGTTAAGAGATTGATTTCTAAAAATAGTAATTTTACAAAACCAGATGTTGTTTTGGATTATATGGGTATAGATCGTATAATCTTTACACAAAAACGGGACAAATAGTAAAAAATAGGAAAATGGCAAGATTTATAATGTCCGGCGGAGAAGAACTGAAGGGTGAGATTTCAATCAGCGGAGCGAAGAATGCGGCATTGCCAATTATGGCTGCGACCCTATTATCTGAGGGAGATTGCATAATTGAAAATGTTCCAGGTCTAAAGGATGTAAGGACTATGTCTTTTATCCTGCGTACGATAGGTGCCAGAGTAGAAGAAGGAAAAAATACTCTGAGGATAATCCCCCCTCAATCTCTGCATTATGAGGTTCCTTATGAATTGGTGAAGACTATGCGTGCTTCAGTGCTTGTGCTGGGTCCATTAATCTCAAGACTTAAGAAAGCAAGAGTTTCTCTTCCTGGCGGATGCGCAATAGGAGTTAGACCCATCAATCTTCACCTGAAAGGTTTGATGAAATTAGGGGCAAGCATTAGAATAAAGGAAGGGTATGTCGAAGCCCAGACTTCAGGATTGAAAGGAGCAAGGATTTATTTAGATACCCAAAGCGTTGGTGCAACTGAGAACTTAATAATGGCTGCGACATTGGCTAGTGGTACTACATATATTGAGAATGCCGCTAAAGAACCAGAAATTGTTGATCTGGCAAATTTTTTAAACAGGATGGGCGCAAAGATAAAAAATGCAGGTTCAGATATAATTGAAATTACAGGCGTCCCAAATTTAAAGGGTGCTAATTACACTGTAATTCCTGATAGAATCGAAGCAGGAACCTTTATGATTGGATGCGCAATTACCGGGGGAGAAGTTACTTTAAGAAATGTCAGGCCAGACCATCTGGAAGCAATAATAACAAAATTACAGGAGATGGGAGTTGAAATTTTATCCAGCGGTGAAGTCATTCATGTTAAAGGGAATAAAGAACTTCAGGCAGTTGAAGTGAAAACGATGCCCCACCCCGGATTTCCAACTGACCTCCAGCCGCAGATAATGAGTCTGGCTAGTGTCTGCAAGGGCACCAGTGTAATTACTGAAGATATTTTCGAGAACAGGTTTATCCATGCAGGCGAACTGCAGAGAATGGGAGCAGATATTGAGATTAAAGGGAATACTGCATTTGTCCGGGGTGTCCCTGGGTTAAACGGTGCTTCAGTGATGGCATCCGATATCCGTGCCGGAGCAGCACTTGTGATTGCGGGTTTAATTGCCAGGCCTGAGACGAGAATTTCCAGAATTTATCATATAGACCGGGGATATGAAGAAATTGAGAAAAAACTGCAAATCTTAGGAGCGAAGATTAAAAGGATACAATGAAAATACTTAAGTTCGAAACAACTGAAGCGAAAAACTACATAAAAAAAATAGTGAATCGTTCTGCCTGCAGCCACAATTTAGAAAAGAAGGTTTACAGGATTGTTGATGACGTGCGCAGGAGTGGTGACAGGGCAGTTTTAAAATACACTAAACAGTTTGATTGTCCGGGGATTAGACTTAAAGATTTAAAGGTTAGAGCCACAGAAATACTGGATTCTTACAATTATGTCAAACGCAAACATTTATCTGCAATTGAACAATTAGTAAAGAGGATAAGCAAATTTGAGAAAAGATTAAAACCAAAATCCTGGATGGAAGAAAAGCAGGGTATGATATTGGGGCAGTATATAATGCCTCTGGAAAAAGTTGGAATTTATGTGCCAGGAGGCGGAGCATCCTATATTTCGTCTTTTCTGATGTGTGCGGTTCCGGCAAAATTAGCGAAAGTGAAAAAGATTGTTGTTGCTTCTCCTCCAGATAGAGATGGCAGATTGAATCCATATTTGTTAGTTGCTGCCAATAAATTAGGCATAAGTGAAATTTATAAAATAGGTGGAGCCCAGGCAATCGCAGGACTTGCTTACGGCACTCAAATATTACCAAGGGTTGATAAGATAGTCGGACCTGGAAATATTTATGTAACACTTGCAAAAAAGGTTGTGTTCGGAGATGTGGACATAGATTTCCTTGCCGGGCCCACTGAAATTTTAATTCTTGCTGACCGACATGCTAATGCGAGATTTATTGCTTCTGACTTATTATCACAGGCAGAACATGCCGCTGATGCCCTAGCTATCTGTATAACTTCTTCTTTACAATTGGCGCATAATATCTTGAGGGAAATTCAAACACAGATACAAAATTTATCCAGAAAACACATAATAAACCTTTCATTGAAAAATGGCGCCATTATACTTGTTCCTTCGGACAATATGGATGAAAGTATAAATTTGGCGAATCAGATTGCGCCAGAGCATATAGAAGTCTTTGTAAAAAATCCATTTTCTTTGCTAAATAAGATAAAAAATGCAGGAGCGATTTTTCTGGGGTCCTGGACGCCGGTTTCCATTGGTGATTACATAGCTGGTTGTAGCCATGTTCTGCCCACAGCTGGCAGTGCGAGGTTTTTCTCTCCACTTTCTATAAGGGATTTTATGAAAGTGTCAAATGTCATTTCCTGCACCAGGAAGGGACTGGAGAATATGGGGAAGATGGCGATGAGAATTGCAGAGATTGAAGGTATGGATGCGCATATTAAATCTATCGGTGTCAGGTCTTGACATGTAACTCAGGACTTTA
>MNUO01000047.1:0-3715 GCA_001871015.1 Candidatus Desantisbacteria bacterium CG1_02_38_46 | reverse complement strand
CTCAGGACTTTAGTCCTGAACCAATCAAACCTAAAGGTTTGAGTTACATAACTCAGGACTTTAGTCCTGAACCAATCAAACCTAAAGGTTTGAGTTACATGTAACTCAGGACTTTAGTCCTGATTTGTCAAGACCTGACACCAATGGGGGGATGAATGAGGAAGGCAAGAATAGAGAGAAGGACAAAAGAGACAGATGTGATCGTAGATGTCAATCTCGACGGAAAAGGGAATTACAAAATTAACACAGGTATTCCTTTTTTTGACCATATGCTCTCTCTTTTGGGCAGGCACGGTCTACTGGATTTAAAGATAAAGGCCTCTGGCGACCTAAAGGTTGATATGCACCACCTGGTGGAAGATGTGGGAATATCCTTTGGTAAGGCACTGAATGAGGCGCTCGGGAAAAAAGAAGGTATAAGGAGATATAATGCATCCCTTATTCCAATGGATGAATCTTTATGCCTGGCTTGCGTTGACATTAGCGGAAGGGGTTATCTTGTGTTCAATGTTCCGTTTAAGAAGAGAGTGAAGTCAGGTTTTGATCTGGAACTAACTGAAGAATTCTTCAGGGCGCTTGCCTATAACGGCGCAATTACACTTCATATTAATATAATCTACGGCAAGAACCCGCATCATATTATCGAATCAGTTTTTAAATCGGTTGGACATGCAATTGGAGAATCGATCCAGATTGACAAAAGGATAAAAGGGGTCCTTTCAACTAAAGGAAGGTTATAATGCTTTTAATTCCGGCAATTGATTTAAGACGAGGGAAGTGTGTGCGCCTTGTTCAGGGGAAAATTGAGAAGGAGACTGTATTTTCTCAGGAGCCGCTTTCAATTGCTCGTCTGTGGCAACATCAGGGCGCTAAAATGGTTCATATTATAGATCTGGATGGTGCTTTTACAGGAACACCCGGAAATTTAGACATTGTATTTAAAATAGTAAAAGCATTGAAAGTGCCCGTGCAATTAGGAGGAGGACTGCGCACGCTGGAAATAATTGAGGAGGTTTTAAATAAGGGTGTAGAGCGTGTAATTCTTGGTACAATGTCACTTGAGGATGATTTTATTGAGAAAGCAACTGACAAATTCAAGGAAAGTATTATTGCTGGAATAGATACAAAAGGAGGCTGGGTAGCAATAAAAGGATGGAAAGAAACTTCTACGATGAGGCCAATTGTCCTGGCAAAATCATTGATGAAGAAAGGTATAAAACGTTTCCTCTATACAAATGTAAAACAGGATGGAACACTCAAGGGTCCAAACATCGATACAATTCGCACAATTGTGCGAAGCGTTAAGGTCCCGGTTATTGCTTCTGGAGGAATTTCATCAATAGATGATATTAAAAGGTTAAAGAAACTTGAGACATACGGGTTGGAGGGAGTTGTTGTCGGCAAAGCCCTTTACACGGGAGCAATTAATCTAAAAGAGGCAATCAGGATTGCTGAATCCAATGAAGAAGAATAGAGGTTTTAAACTGAAATTTGATAAGAACGGACTGATTCCTGCAATTATTCAAGATGCGCAGACAAACAAAGTTCTGATGTTAGCCTATATGAATAAATTATCCATTCGCAGGACACTGGAAACTGGCAGGACCCATTTTTGGAGTCGTTCTCGAAAGAGGCTCTGGTTAAAGGGTGAAACCTCTGGTAATTTCCAGGAAGTAAAGGAAATTTATTACGATTGCGATGCAGATGCACTGCTGGTTAAGGTAAAACAAATTGGAGTACCCTGCCATACCGGCAACAGGAGTTGCTTCTACCGCAAAATGGAGTAAAATTGGGGTGTCAGGTCTTGACAAATCAGGACTAAAGTCCTGAGTTACTTGTAACTCAAACCTTTAGGTTTGATTGGTTCAGGACTAAAGTCCTGAGTTACTTGTAACTCAAACCTTTAGGTTTGATTGGTTCAGGACTAAAGTCCTGAGTTACATGTCAAGACCTGACACCTATTGGAGTTTGTTATGGCATGGTTTAAAAAACCACAATATGCAACCATCAAAGGACCAAAACCACTCGAGATTCCCCCTGGACTCTGGACAAGATGTGACGGGTGCCATCAGTTAATTTATAATAAGGAGTTAGCAGCCAATCTTAAGGTCTGCCCCAAATGTAAATATCATTTCCGCCTTTCCGCGTTCGAATGGCTTAATCTTTTATTGGAAGAGGGCACATATAAGGAATATGATGCTCGCATTAAACCTGCCGATCCCCTCGGATTTGTAGATTCAAAGAAATATACTGACAGATTAAAAGAGGATCAGGAAAAAACAAAACTTTTGGAGGCAGTTGTTACTGGAGAAGGATTGATTGGTCCATTCAGAACCTGCATTGGCGCGATGGACTTTTCCTTCAGGGGTGGAAGTATGGGTTCAGTTGTCGGCGAAAAAATAACCCGTCTTATCGAAAAAGCAATTCAGAAAAAAAATCCTCTTGTGATAATCTCTACCTCAGGTGGGGCAAGAATGCAGGAGGGAGTGCTTTCCTTAATGCAAATGGCTAAGACCAGCGCTGCGATTGGAAGATTGAATAAAGCTAGCCTTCCTTACATTTCAATTCTTACAAATCCTACAACCGGGGGCGTTGCCGCCAGTTTTGCCTCCCTGGGAGACATAATTATCTCAGAACCTCAAGCAGTTATTGGATTTGCCGGTGCAAGGGTTATTGAGCAGACTATAAGACAAAAATTGCCATTACATTTCCAGAAGTCTGAGTTTCTTCTTCAGCATGGTTTTATTGATATGATTGTTGAGCGCAGGAATATCAAGGAAACAATAATAAAAATTTTAGAAATTATAAGTTAATTATGACTTACAAACAGGCAATTTCATACCTCTATAGCCTTGAGGAGGAACGAATAAACCTCGGGCTTTCGCGTATTAAGTCACTTCTTTTTAATCTTTGCGTTTCTCCAGGTGATTTGAAGGTTATTCATGTTGCAGGAACCAATGGTAAAGGTTCGGTTGTCGCGATGGTAAGTTCAATTCTCTCTTATGCTGGATTCAAAGTTGGAGTATACACATCCCCACATTTAAAAGATTTCAGAGAGCGCATTGTAATAAAATCATGCCAAAGGGTCAAATACATACCAAAAAAAGGACTAATAAGACTTGTAGAGAAAATACAGCCAATAGTAAAAAAAATTTCAAGAACAAAAATGGGTAAACCTACATTTTTCGAAGTGACTACTGCAATAATGTTTGCATATTTTACCCAGGAGGAAGTTGATTTTGCAGTGTTAGAGGTAGGTTTAGGCGGAAGGCTTGACGCTACAAATGTAGTTTTGCCGCTGGTTTCTGTTATTACAAATATTGGCTTAGAACATACAGACCGGCTCGGAAATACACTTGAAGAAATAGCTAAAGAGAAATGCGGAATTATAAAAAGTGAGTGTCCGGTAATTACCGCAGAACAGAAACCCATTGTTTTGAAAGTGATAAAGAATGTTTCACGCCAGAGAAACGCTAAATTAATCAAAATAATCCCCCATCCGCCTCGGGGTACCTATGCAGTAATGTATAAATACAGGGGATTCAAAGGCAAAATGCAGTTTTTTGATTACTACGGGCTTTATAACAAATTTAAAAAACTTTCCCTGCCGTTCTTTGGAAAGCATCAATTAGCAAATGCTTCCTGTGCCATTGCTGCCCTTGAAAGGTGTCAGGTCTTGACAAATGACAAATGCACCTACACAACTATTAGCTCT
>MNUO01000122.1 GCA_001871015.1 Candidatus Desantisbacteria bacterium CG1_02_38_46 | reverse complement strand
CACAACTGGGGCAGTAGCTGAGAAATTAGGTCGTCGTTGGCTTATGACAGACCTGGGTCGTTTTGCTATTCATACAGCAAGAAAACGATTATTAGATATTGAAGATTGTAGACCTTTTGTTGTTCAGAACCTTGGAAAATATGAAAGGCAATACTGGCAGGGAGTAACTTTTGCAAAACGCAGTGACGAGCAAGTGCCTATTTACGAATATATCCAATTCATTCTTAAATTATATAATGCCGAGCCTATTTCTGGTATGCTCCATATCCACGGGAAAAGGGGAAAGTGTTTAGTCCATGTAGGAGCAGTTGATGCACCGGTTACTTTATCTGAAATTCAGGAAGCCATTGCTGAAACAAAAAAGGCTGGGCAGAATTCCCTTGATATTTTAGGGTGGGAGTGGGAAATGGGATTACATGATGTGGTGGAAAAAGAGTCTAAATCAAGTGGTATCCATTTGCGTTTATTCAGCATTCCAAGAGACGTGATGGACCCAAGGGCAGTAGAAAAAGGAGATGTTACTTTTTATGAGCTTGCTTATTTAGAGGCAGAAGCAAAGAAGGATAAATATGATGAGTTTGTAGTAGAGTTACAGGATTTTGCAATACCAAACCTTGATTTAATTCCACAGGAAGTCAGAGAAAAAATAAAGAAATGGTCTGATTATATTGACTACTGGGCTGTGGACTGGAACTGGAATCAGGATACTTTTCATAATATGTGGCAGTCCTACCGCACACGCAAAGAGCGTAATCTTGAATTAAAATCAGATGGACATAAATATGAAAGTAAAGGTAAGCACCTTATTATGATAAAAGTAATTGATATTTTTGGAAATGATACAACAAGAATTTTGGAGGTTAAATCCTGATGAAAAGAAAAAAAGAAGCAAAAGAATCCAAGGCTAAGCCGATTATTACATTAGAACAGAAACTGCCTGAAGTTCCTGATAGAGATGCTTATTCTCCACCAATTCAACATTTGATAAAAGATGGCAAGGGCGGTTATCTTATTGAAAATTATCGCCGACCTAGCAAAACATTGCTTGTTAATCAGATTAGGCAGGAAGTTGATGGGTGGCGGTCCAGTGGCTATAAAATACCAGGAGGAATTTCTGCTACATCCTTACGGTTATTAGGATGGTGGTTTGATGAGATGCATACATTTGAAAACGATATTGAATTTGAATATTATTTTTGTCAAAGAGAAGCAATAGAAACAATAATTTATCTGTATGAGATAAAGAAACTCAGGGATGCAGCAGATTTGATTTTTAAGTATATGGATCCGGAAGCATACAGGGAAGACTTATTTACTAAGAGAAAAGATATTGAAGAAAATGTGCGCAATGAACGAATTTTAATCCGCCGCGTTCCAGAAACAGGACTCATTGCACATCAGGAACTTCCCCAGTCTGACCATTGCCGATATGCAGTAAAAATGGCTACAGGCTCTGGCAAAACACTTGTTATGGCAATGGCAGTTGCCTGGTCTTATTTTCACAAAAAACTTGAAAGAGATTCATCTTTGAGTAAAACATTTTTAATAATCGCACCAAATGTAATTGTATTTGAAAGACTAAGAGAAGATTTTGAAAGTGGTAATATTTTTAAAGAATGGGATTTAATTCCCAAAGAATGGAAGCACGATTGGCAAATGACTTTTATCATGCGTGGTGAGTCAAGGAAAACTTCCACCGAAGGTACACTTTATCTTACCAACATCCATCAACTGTATGAAGGGAGAAACGAAAGAAAGGACGACGACCCAGTAAATAGATTATTAGGTCCAAAACCAAAAGATGCAACTGGTTCATGGGAAGAAGATATGCTGGATAGGATTAAAAAACACAAGGAACTGCTTATTATTAATGATGAAGCGCATCACGTTCACGATACAGATTTAGAGTGGTATAAGGTCATTCTGGAACTTCAAAAGAATCTAAAAGAAAAATTTCGAAATAAATTATTTTTACAGTTAGATTTTTCTGCTACACCCAAAGATCAGAATGGAACCTTTTTCCCTTGGATTGTATGTGATTATCCATTGGCTCAGGCAATAGAAGATAGGATTATAAAGGCACCCTTAATTGTTCATCAAACAGAAAAGGCTGATCCAGAGAAATATTCCCGAGCAAGCGTGGCATATGGAGAGTGGATTAATATTGCGATTTCCCGTTGGAAGGAACATTATGAAGCCTACAAAAAAGTAGGTTCAAGACCTGTGCTTTTTATTATGGCAGAAAATACAAATGATGCAGACGATATATATGATGAAATGAAGAAGATGGCGGAATTCAAAGGTGAAAATCAACTTCTTCTAATCCATACTGATAAAACCGGCGAGATAACAAAGAAAGACCTGGATAAGGCTAGAGAATCAGCTCGCTTAATTGACCTGCCAACTAATAGAATAAAGGCAATAATAAGTGTTTTAATGTTGCGCGAAGGCTGGGATGTGCGTAATGTCTCTATTATCTTAGGGCTTAGGCCATTTACTGCAAAAGCTAATATTTTACCGGAGCAAGCAGTTGGGCGCGGTTTGCGGCTTATGAAAAATGTGGGACCAGACTATATTCAGATTGTTGAGATAATTGGAACTCAAAGATTTGAAGAATTTGTAAAGGAACTTGAAGTTGAGGGTGTAGGTGTTGGGGTAACAAAAGAACCGCCACCCCTTGGTGTTCATATCTATCCAATGAAAATAAAAAATAAATATGATATAGAAATGCCGATTCTTACTTCTACATATAGTCGTGAATTTCAGATTCTTGATGATTCAATACTTAAAGACTTAAAGCCTAATCCTAAAGGTATATCACTGACTGATAGCAAAACAACCAAGGTTGATTTAATAGAGACTATAACCCAGAAGACAATGGGTCAGAAACAGATAACAATTGATACCGGATTGCCTGGAACAAACGAAATTTTAGTTCATATTACAAATCGTGTCTGTAAAGAAGTAAGAATTGAAGGGCAATTTGCTGTAGTCTATCCTCTTGTAAGAAAATACATTCAGGAAATATTCTTTGGTCAAAAAGTAAATATTGAACAGGAGAATATTAGACGTTTTCTTCTCGATTCTCGAAATGCAATTGAAATTATTACTATATTGGCAAAGAAAATCGGGGAGAAAAGCATAAACAGAACTGTTCCAAAATTAAAATCTGAATCTTTGCATTTACTTGAACTGGATGGTTTCTACTGGCGAAGAGACTGGGTTGAACTTGAGAGAACTGTTTTCAATATCACGCCCTGTTTTAATGACTTTGAAAAGCATTTTGCCCAATTTTTAAATCAAACTGAAGATATTGGCAAATTCGCTAAATTGGCAGAAACTTATACTAAATTTTCAATTGAATACCTAAATCATAAAAATGCCATAGCCTTTTACTATCCGGACTTTGTCGCTGAGCAAAAACTAAATGATGGCTTACTAATGTGGTTGATTGAAACGAAAGGGTGGGAAAAAGAAGATGTGCCATTCAAAGATGCTGCGGCAATAGACTGGTGTAAGAATGTATCTGAGTTAGTAAAAACTAAGTGGCTTTATTTAAAGGTGAAATATACCGATTATATATCATTAACAGACAATCTAACTAAAGCCCCGGCAGATTCTTTTGCAGGATTCCTTAAAAAATTGGAGAAACCTAAACCTGCATCACTTTTGGAGTAGATATTTGGGAAACGATATGTCAACATTTATAACTTATAAGAATTTTAAAGGTTGGATAAAAAATAAATGGGATAGTAGTGGTCACGCTCAAGCATTGGCACCCTTTTTCACTATTCACGAAACTGCTTCTAAAAACCAAGAGGATTCCTCTTTGTGGGCTTGGGCATATGATAGAGCAATTGATAAATGCTCCGTGATTGTATGGCATTTAACTGGTGAATGGAGTGCAAGACGGAACATAACAATTACGAATAGGAAGAAGTTTGAGCAAATAGTTGCAGATGAAGTAACCCATCTAACTGATGTATTCAATAAATATAATGTCAAATCACCGAGGGATCTTGGAAGTATGAGTCAAAAACAGTATAAAAAAGTTTTCTTAACGATTGAGGAAAGTGTAAAAAATATTTCTAAAGTAAGACATACAATGAGAATTGAACCAGTGCTTGGTTCAAAAGTACTTCATCATTTCTTTCCAAGTATAATTCCTGTATATGATACGGCTATGGTTTCAAAAGAAGTTATTCCTCTTATCAGGAAAAAATCACAAAACCAAGAAAAATTGAAGAGCGAAGGATGGCTATTTAAAGAATACAGTGAAAAACCAAAAATGAAAAAAATGATGGAATACCGGCTATATCTTGCTTTTGCAGCACAACAAATTTATGATACAAAAAGAAAAATACTTAACAAATTATCACAAAGGATTGCAAACTGGTATATGTTTCATGGTCTGGTTCCTGGTAGCCTAATAAGTAAAAAACGCAGTTTCTTTTGGAGATTGGACGCAAAACTGGCAGAGTATTGTCTTATAGGTGCAACATAAGATTTAGAACTACACCTTTCTATAGTAAAGACTCCTAATAGAAATAAAAGGCATAGTTTCTATTTTTGCCGGCAGGAAATGAAACAAATAAATAGTTGCTATCCCTGGTCTTTCCAAATTTTATCTTTTTGAGGTTAAGATGTCAGAAAATAAGAATAAATTAATAGATTTAATAAAAACGATAAGCAATAGAGTTAGCGAAAAAAAGGGTTACCTAAATAAAACTAAATTAATTAAATATTTATATTTAATTGATGTTGAATATTTTAGAAGATACAAAGAGACATTTACTGGTTTTAATTGGATATTTTATCATTTTGGACCTTGGGCGCATGAATATGAAATTGTATACAAAGACATCTCTCAGTCTTTTGATTTTTCAATAAAGCATTGTGTGGGTTTAGATTTTGATACGGAATTTGTAGAAAGTAAAGTAAAAAAAGATATAGGTGAGGTTTTTAAAGACGCTACCGATAGGCTTACTATTCAGCGTTTAGTAGACCGATGGGCTGATGAGAAAATTGGACCAATGCTCGACTATATTTATTTTTATACCGAACCAATGGTGAAAGCAAATAGAGGAGAAGATCTTGATTTTTCAAAAATTCATTCATTAGAAAACATTCCCGAATTTCAATTATCAAGCAGCTTAATATCCAAAGAGAAATTAGAAAAACTTAGGAAAAAGTTTCGAGAGACATGTCGGCAAGAACATGAAAGATTAAAAAAGAGTATTGAGACCAAACCAAATTATGATATTCTATTTTGGGAAGAAGTTGAGAAGATGAACAAAGATACTGAATATTAAAAGCTAGGGGCTGCAATGTCAGGAGTTTTTTTTGACGAAATTGTAGGTAGAGATAAATTCTTCCAAGAAATAGGAGAAGATTTTAGACATACATTCCTTAGAGGGCAGTTCTTCTGGGTTCCTGTATCATATTGTTTAGAGAAATTATTTTTATGGCGACCAAGTGATTATGATGAGTCTAAAACTAGTGCCAGGGAATTTATTATGGTTCCAGCCGGAACAGACGCCTTTAATCGAAACATGCCTTTGCATACTCCCCAACTAGAAACCAATGAGGAATTTATTGTTGTGAAGTCGAAAAAACGACCTGTTATACTAATTTCTCCTCCACTCCAAGATATTAAAATAAATGAAGTTCGAGGAGGTGGTAAAATCAATCGCCGTCTTTGTATTATTGCTCCTCTTTATAGCGTGGAAAATAAAGAAGGGAAAACAAAATTTCCTATTGAATTCATAGAAAAAGTAAGGTGTCTGGAGTATCCACAATTTTTCTTCATTCCTGCTTGCGCAGGTGGTATTAAGAATAGTTTCTGCAGACTTGATTCAATTCAAGCATGTTTTTGGTCTCACTTAGAGCCTTGTGATCTAAGGTTAAAAGATTATGTTCTCCAAATTTTCTCTGGTCAACTTGAATATTACACTACGGGGAGATATGAAGGTAACTACGCGTATTGGCGTGAAGAAATTCTTAAAGAGCGGATTCAATCTTATAAATGAATGGGAATTCCGGGGACACAATACTTCTCTATAAAATGTCAACTCCAAATGTAAAATAGCTCTTTGAAATTAAAAGCAATCAATCTTCTCTTCGTCCCTTTGGGACACAAAATAGTAATTAGAACTCCGGCTCCCTAATCTTAATTTAAAAACCCTGAAAGGTTAAGTATTGTACAGGGCAGCCAGAGAATAATTCTTATTGTAAATAAGGGCGTTCTTCATATTTGCGGTTCTCCTTAAGACACTTATAGGCAATTTGCGATAGTCTCCTTGCCAGAGAAACAATGGCAACGTTGCTTCCTTTAGATTCTTTGATTTTTTCATAGCAACTTCTGCAGTAGGTAGAACTTCTTATGGATGCCCATGCTGCCTCTATGAAAGCATATTTAAGATAAGAGTTGCATGTACAAATTAATCTGCCGTGATAAGTTTTACCGCCACTGGAATAAGTAGAAGGAATAAGACCACAGTATGAGGCAAATTTCCCGGGATGGGCAAAACGTTCCACATTATCTATTTCCAGGGCCGCTAATGCAGATAGTATCTTTGCAAAACCGGGCATTGAATCCAGGATGGCTATATACTGATTGTCTTTAAGGCTACTGTCTATCCAGGATTCCGTGTCTTTTATGTGTTGTTCTATTACCTCCAAGATATCATAATGGTCTTTAAGTAGTTTTTTGTCAATATCTTTTAGCGAAAGATTCTTTATCTGTTCCCTTGTTTTCTTAGCAAATATATTTAGACCTTTAGTGTCGATACTGTTACGGTCCAGAACATTGTAAATCCTGTTCTTTGTCATGGTTTGAAGCCTTACCAGCCATAAACGATAGCGCAACAGATTTTTCTGCTCCCTGACTTCCTTTGACGGTACATGTACAGAAGGAATCAGGTCTGTTCTTAATAAATGGGCAAGGGTTTTGGCATCTATTGAATCCGTTTTAATCCTTGCTTCAGCTATGGCACGCACTTTCAGCGGATGGGCTACTTCTGTTGCTATATTTGATTCTTCTAACAGGTCGTACATCTTGCCCCAGTTATGGCCGGCTTCTATAACTGCCTTAATGGGCTGGTTAAAACGCCTTTTAAGTGTTTCGATACTTTCTTTGTCATTATTAATCTTTCTGTTAAGATGGGTTATACCGTCTTTATCCATTACCACTACCTGTGAATAATGCTTGTGATGATCAATGCCTAAATACATCATGTCTGCCTCCTTGAAAATTTCTCTACAGTAGATATTTTATCATGTTATTTAATTTTTTCAAGGAGTTGACATTTTATATTATACCATCTTAATTACGGACGGACTTGATCGAATGCAGATGGATGGAAAAAGGAAACAAATTTGAGAAAGAAACACGGTGAATATTTACGAGATAAGAGGAACAGGCGTAAAGAGGAACTGGTAAAATTAAAAGGTGGGAAATGCCAAAGGTGTGGCTATTCCAAATCTTTATCAGCTCTTGGCTTTCACCATAAAAAAGGAAAGGTTAAAAAATTCAACATTTCGGGAAAGAATCTTTCTCATAAAACATGGAAAGAATTGGTAGAAGAATCTGAAAAATGTGAACTGTTATGTTCAAATTGCCATGCAGAAGTTCATGATGAGGAAGGCTGGATCCATGAAGATGGCAAGCAAACACCTAAAATGATAAGGACTATATAAATAAGGGTGAACAGTTCTATTTTTTTGCGGCTGGTAGGAAATCAAAGAAGAAGAAACGGATGGCAGATTATAGATGATAGATGGCAGAGCAATATCTGTCACCACAAAGCAGAGTAAACTCTGCCACTACAGTATTGCAGTGCGATAAATCGCACCGCTACAATGTATAATCCTACATCCGAGGTGGAAAGTTCATTTTACTTGCAAGTAATTGCAAAATATGGTATAAAGTATACTAAAAATTGCAGTAATGAGCAAATGAGAATTGATTTGTTTGTTCAAAATTGGGGGACACAAGATTTAATCATTAAAAGACTGGCGTTCGTAAAAACGGAATTTATAACTACGAAAATTAGCGCTGAGTGCCCCACCGCTTGCGGTGGGGATGAAAGCGCTTTGGTCAGCCCGAAGGGCTGGACAAAAAGCTTTTTTTATGATATAATTAAGGCATGGGATTACAAAGAACAAGCCATGCTGTATACGAAATCAAGTATCATTTTGTCTGGATTCCCAAGTATCGCCATCGAATCCTGAATCCTGAAATATCCAGGAGGTTGAAAGAAATCTTTGTGGAG
>MNUO01000059.1 GCA_001871015.1 Candidatus Desantisbacteria bacterium CG1_02_38_46 | reverse complement strand
AACATGGGTGCTTGGTAGCAAAATGGTAAACATCCACTCCCCATTTTCTCAAGATTCCCATCTCTCCATAACTCCATTTTGCAGGGTCCTTAAAAAAGGAAATATAGCATACTTTCAAATTGTGCCCGAGTGCACGGACTATCTGTCCAATTGCAGCAGTTGTCTTTCCTTTTCCATCCCCGGTATATATTTGAATCAATCCTTTTTTCATAATGGCTCCTTCGATAGGGACTGTCCCCCCTGCTTTCTTGCGAAAGCAAGAAGGGGGGACTGTCCCTTTTAGCAGGGCGTAAAGCCCTGCGCTACATTACATATTCACTTCCATCCCCACACTGAAGTTTCGCACAGGTGAAGGATAATAACCATAGCGATGGCCAAGAAAAGTAAATGGCCATGTTGTATAATCATATTCATCCCAAGTAAAACCAGACTCTGCATATTTTATATCACCTATGTTATCAATCGCTCCAAACAAGCGAATGTTTTCAAACTGGCGGGAGACCTTTAAATCTACTACAGTATAGCCATGGAGTCTCCTTTTTTCAGATGTCTGCTGATACTCATTTCCAAACCACCTGTCTGAAACCAGCGTACAATTGGCACCGAGATTTATATCCAGTGGCAGATTTAGAAGCAGTTTAATATCCCCTTTATGCCTTGGAACAAGTGGAATTTCCTTTCCGGCATACACACCAGTGCCACCGGTGTCAAACCTTGCGTCTGTAAGTGTATATCCCAGAGAAACTGATGCGAATTTAGCCAACCGCGCTTTAACCTGCAATTCTCCACCCATTCGGACTGTCGGGTCAGGATAGTTTTTGTTCTCGTATGCTCCATTATCAAAATAAAGTTCATCCTGTGTTCGCATCAAGAATAAAGAAAAATTTGCGCCAATTTTTTTGCCAGTATATTTCACTCCCAATTCAACATCTTGACTTTTCTGTGGCTTTAAGGAAAGATACTTCATCCCGGTGTAGTATTCATCTGTTGTTGGCAGTCGAAATGACTTTGCCCATCTTGCATAGGCATTTGTTCCTTCTAAGATTTTCAGACTTAAACCAGCAGAAAGAGCATCCAGAACTTCTGGAATAAATGTATCAGAGGAAGTTTTCTCTACTACAAAATGTTGATTTACACCTTCAATTCTTCCTCCAAGTTCAAGAAACACCCTGTCAAACAAAGTTGGTGTTATCACCTGAAAGTACCCTGCTGTTGAATAGCGATTCAATCTCTGGTCATCATTTACCGCCGTTGGATCTCCCGTACGAGTATCGGGGGATATGTTGTAAGAATTACTATAATATTCTACCCCGCCTAACAAATCCACTCCAAACAGATTATAGGAAATTTTTTCTCCAGCACCAAGAACCCTGGTATATCGCCTGTCGAAGAGACCCCAGGAATCAAAAAAGGATTTTGCATCTCGGTTACGCAGAGAAATTTCTGTCTCTGTTTTTAAATCTCGGATGGATTTTTTCACTACTAATCTCGAATACCAATCCGTAGATTCTCCTTTATCATAGGGAGTATAAGTCTTCCAGTAATAACCGGAGTCCCAATCTGTCTGATTTACAGAACCAGGAAATTGGTAATTATCCCGATGAAAACCTACGTTCAAATCCCAGCCTACAACAGAATCTTTTTCTTCTGCTCCAATTCTCACCCCCACATCGCTTGCATTCATCTCGCTGTGCAGGCGATAACCTCCACTGAATCTATGGCTTCCGCTTATGGAATAAGAAAATTTTTCTATCACATCTTCAACTCCAAAACGAAAGTCTGTTCCATTAAAAGCATTAAAAGATATGCTTGCATTCAATCGCTTCTTTTCTGGTTTCTTTGTTATAATATTAATCACACCTCCAACAGCATTATTTCCATAAAGAACACCTGCACCACCTCTTAAAACCTCAATCCTTTCCACCTGAGCAAGTGAAATCTGGGTGAGGTCTGGATTAGCCATATCAATGTTATTTATCCTTCGCCCATCAATAAGAATTGTGCAGTTCATTGCTGCTGCTTCACCAAATCCACGGATATCAACACTTACTTGACCACCATTGCCGAGAATATCTCGAACGACCAGTCCGACTTCAGATTTCAATAAGTCTGGTATTGTCCTGGCATTTGACTTAGCAATATCCTCAGATGTGATGACAGTGATATTCGCAGGTATAAATTGCACATCTCTTTCCTGCCCTTTTGTCGCTGTCACTACAATCCTTTCAAGTTCAAACTCCTGCTCCCAAGCAAAACCATGCACAACAAAAAAACAAATCAGAAACAGAACCGTGAACCACAAACTTCCAATTTTTTTAGTATCCACTTTCTCCTCCTTTCGAGAATACTTTCCAAAATAGGCAATCGTCCGGGCTCATCACGATGTTACATCGGGAGATTACCGTTGCGGGGCAGCACCTGGAATCCCTGCCTGCGGTAGCCAGGTCACCAGGATTTCCTTTACCTATCCGGCTATTTGGTTCTTCCCAGAAACCAACCTCATCTTCTTATTCTGGCATGGCACCACCTCCTTTCTAAAAATGAAAAATCCCAGAACTCCTGAAAAAGGGAAATCTGGGAAATTCTTTCATAAAAATCCTTCCCTACCTTTTCTCGAAGGTCTCATAGAAGAATCTGTCTTCTGGCTTATGAGTTCAAACCTACTTGCTGCGCCTTCCTTGCTTTAGGGGACTGTCCCTATTTACCGACCGAAGGTGGTAGAATAGTGTCCCCGCCTACAAGTGGCATATTGCAGCTTTCGTCCCCAATCACAGTGGCGGAACCGCACTCGATTTACACGAGTTTCCAAAAAATTTAAAGAACAAATTTTAATAAACTTCATCATGACTACCGATATCTATAAGTAAAACTTTATTTTCTTCTAAAAATTTAAAAATAACTCGACAATCATATTCTACAACAAAACTCCACAATCCTTCAAGTTTTCCACTTAATTTATGAGTTTTTAAAGATGATTCAAAAGGATTATTTTCAAATCTTTCTAAATTTATCCAAAATTTTTGTTCCAAGTTTTTATTTTTATATGTTTTTTTCTTAAAGGTTTTTTTAAAAGAAGAACTAAAACCTATTTTAATGCTCATAAATTTCTTTTTTCAAATTTTTTACAGAAGAAAATTTTATCTTACCACTTTTGTATTCATTTAAACTTTCTTCTGCATGTTTTTTTATCAATTCCCTTTTTTCTTCTATAATCCATTTTTCAAATAACTCTTTTAAAAAAACTTTGTCTACTAAATCTAAATTTTTTACTTCTTCTGCAATTTTATAAAATTGAACATTCATAAAGATAGGTCCTCCTTATCGCAGTGGCAAAACCGCACTCGATTTACACGAGTTTCCAAAAAATTTAAAGAACAAATTTTAATGCTCAAAAATTTCTCTTGCCAATTAAAATCACCTTTACTATATATTTTATCATTTTTTTAAAAAAAGTCAAGTTTTCTGAAAAATTTTTAGACAATTCCAAATTTCAAGATTAAAGGAACCAATTGTTTATGCACTCATTTGTATTTTTTATTAAGTAATCCTTTCTTTAGGAACGAGGAATATATGTGGCCTGAAAGAAACCGGGTTCTGCCTTACCACTACGGTTGTCTTATAAACCTCCTCAATAATCTGATAAGTTAAAACTTCTTCCGGAGGGCCTATTTTATATAGTTTTCCTTTGTTAATTAAAATCAACTGGTCACAATAATCACTGGCTAAATTCAGGTCGTGCAAAACCATTATTACCGTAAGTGATTTTTCCCTGTTGAGATTTTTTATCAAATCGCATATTTCCACCTGGTGAGATATATCCAGATGTGCAGTTGGCTCATCCAGAAGTAAGAGACTGGGCTCCTGCGCAAGAGCCTGGGCAAGAAGCACTCGCTGTCTTTCTCCACCGCTCAGCTGATTTACAGATCTTGATTTCAAATTTAAAATTCCTGTCGTTTCCATTGCTTTCTCAACTGCAATTTCATCTTCTTTTCTAAAACCTTCAAGCCTTCCACGATGAGAAAAACGCCCCATTCTAACAAATTCTTCAACAGAAAATGAAAAAGAAATTTCAAGTATCTGAGGAAGAACAGCAATTTCTCTGGCAATCTCTCTTGCAGGAATTTCTAAGAGTTCCTTTTCTTGATAATATATTTTTCCACTGGAGTGCTTCAAAACACCTGTAATTGCACGGAAAAGGGTAGTTTTACCTGCACCATTTGGACCTAAAATTCCTAAGAATTCACCGCTCTGAACGGAAAAAGAAAGTCCTTTAATGACTTCTTCTCCATCATAACCACAAACCAAATCTCTAACTTCAAGTAAATTCATAAATCACCTGACAATCCCCCCAATCCCCCCTTTACTAAAGGGGGATGTGAAGCAGTGCTTCACCCCACCGGGGCACCCGCCTTTTGCGGAGTCGGGTTGGGATTAAAATATTTCCTTTCGCTTTGAGCGAAGAAAAAAGATTAAGAAAAATATTCCGCCAAATATCCCTGTTATAACTCCTACAGGGAGTTCCAGCGGAGAAATTATCGTGCGCGCCAGTGTATCAGCAAGCACTAAAAGAATTGCTCCCCCTATAGCAGAAGCAGGTAATAATATCCTGTGCCCAGGGCCTGTAAATCCCCTTATGAAATGGGGAACCATCAACCCAACAAAACCTATTATTCCAGAACTTGAAACGCAGGCACCTGTTATAATTGATGAAAATAAAAATAAAACTCGCCTAATCAATTTCACATCTACACCGAGGTGTCTTGCTTTTTCTTCGCCGAGTGTAAGTAAGTCCATATCCCTTGAGAACAAAAAAAGAATTAAAATACCAGGGATAACAAACAAACTTACTGGCAAAATTAATCCCGAATCCGCTAATGACAGGTCCCCCATCAACCAGATAATTGTAAGATGAACTTTCTGTGGGTCAGAGACTGATAGTATTAATGTTACGATTGCTGAGAATAAAAAACTTAAGACTACACCAATAAGAATCAAAGTAGTAACTGAAAGATTCCTTCTAAGTGCAAGTAAATAAATAAGCGAAATAGAAATAAAAGCACCAATAAATGCAAAAAGTGGAAGACCATAATAACCCAGGAATTTTTCAAATCTAAATATAATTCCAATACTTGCACCCAATGCTGCTCCTCCAGAAACGCCGAGTGTATATGGATCAGCAAGTGGATTACGAAGCATCCCCTGAAAAACACAGCCGCTTACAGCAAGCCCTGCACCAATAAATAGACCGAGTATGACCCTTGGAATTCTTATTTTCCAGATTATTGTCTGATTAGAATCAACAATTTTTGGATGAAAAATAGTATAAATTACATCTTTAAAAGAAATGCTTACACCGCCAAACATTATTGAAAAAATTAAACTTACTATTAAGATCACAATTAAAAAAATGAAAAAATTTATCTTTTTCATCTGTTTAAGGAGAGAATCTGGTTAAAGGTAAAATATTTAATATCCCAGTTTTTATCGATTTTTTTAGAGATTTTATCAATTTTTTTAAAATTTTCTAATACTTCATTTGCTCTTACTTCAACAAATTTATAATCCTGGCTAAAACCTATTTTCTTGCTATAAACAAAATAATGGACATTTTTAAGATATTTCTTTGCTATTTCAAAATTTTTTAGCATTTCATCTTCTCCTGGAGCACGTGAAATTTTATTATCCAGATACTGGGGAGTAAATTGATAAAGGCGATATTGTATATTTCTATCAACACTGCTTAAAAATTTTGCAATTTTTTCTATTTCAGAAAATTCCATTATATCTGGAATAAAAATAGTTCTAACATAAAAATTTAAGTTATGTTTATGCAATAATCTTACAGCTTTTAATACATTTTCATTGCTAAACCCGGTATACCATTTATGAATTTCATCAGAATACGCTTTTAAATCAATTTTTATATAATCCACATGTAAATTACTTAATTCACTTATAAGTTTTTCATCAAGTAAATGTCCATTTGTTGAAATTCCAATTTTTCTAACACCAATTTTTCTTAATTGTTTTATAAAAGATAATAAATAATTAGAATTTAATGCAGGTTCACCACCAGTTGCCTGAATATCTTCAATCAATTTTCCATAGATTAAATTTGAAGATTTTATAATTAAATCAACAAGGGCATTAACAGAAAGTTCTCTTCCTATTTCATTTTTTGCAATTGCAAAACACCCCTTACAATTCCAGTTGCAACCAGAAAAATTGACTTTTATTTTTTTATTTGGATTTATTTCACAGGTTAAAAAAGAGACCTTTCTCATTTAAATACCTCTTGATGAATACATTTTGCAATCTCTTTCAATCCCTCAATTAAAACTGTTGGCGCTGGACGGCAGACTAAGTCTGCATCAATTATATAGATTCTATTATTTTTTACAGCAGGTAATTCTTTAAATTTATACCAGGTCTTTTTCTCTTTCTCTGTATACTCACCCATTGTCACAATAATTATTACATCAGGATTTTTTTTAATCACTTGCTCCCTGCTAAATCTTGCATATCTTTGAGTAATATTGTGTGCAATATTTATTCCACCAGCTATATGAATCAATTCATCAATAAAAGTTCCTTTTCCTGCTGTTACAATTGGGTCTGAACCAAGTTGACAAAAAACTTTTACAGGAGGCATATTTTTAATTCTTTTCTTAATTTCTTCCATTTTTTTAGTTATTTCTTTAACAATATTTTTTGCTCTATTTTTTCTACCCGCAATTTCGCCAAGCATTTGAAAATCCTGGCATGCCTTTTTAAAATTCTCAACTTTTCCAAATGCAAAAACATTAATACTTACTTTCCTCAATTTTCTTATAATCTCCGGTCTATTTCCTTCTTCCCCTATAAATATTATATCCGGTTTTAGAGTTATAATTTTTTCTAAATTTACATTCAGAAGTGTTCCCACTTTTTCTTTTGATTTTGCTTCTGGTGGACGATTGCAATATATGGTAACTCCAACAATTCTATCTCCTATGCCAAGTTCAAATAAACTTTCTGTAATTGAAGGACTTAAGGAGATAATTCTCTGTGGTACCTTTGTAATCTCAACCTTCATTCCAGTTGAATCAAAAAAGATTAAACTCGCAAGAAAAATTGGAGCAAAGTTCAATAATTCTTTCACTATCTTTTTCATCTAACAACCCCATTCCGCTGTGGCAGACTCCCTATTCCAGTAGCCTTACAATTCACATTTAAAATTTCATCTATCAACTTTGACATTTTATCCTCCACAAACAATCCATCCCACTATAACTCCAGCCAACAGGGTAAGTATGGAGACTATATACATAAAATTTATTGCCCGAGAAATGTCTTTCACATCCCTGTTTTTCAATGCTATTCCAATCAATGGTTTTTCACTCTTTTTACCGCCGTAAAAATTTGTCCCGCCTAATTGAATCCCGAGTGCTCCAGCATATGCAGCCTCAGGAATTCCTGCATTCGGGCTATTCGATTTTCCGCCGTCAGTAACTATAGTCCACCATGCCCTGTTTGCATTTGCAAATTCGGTAAACCGTGCTGCTAAAGGAATAAGTATGGCGC
>MNUO01000016.1 GCA_001871015.1 Candidatus Desantisbacteria bacterium CG1_02_38_46 | reverse complement strand
CAAATTTAGTCAACGATCTTCTCAACCTAAAAACCTATTATCGCTATTAGAATTTTGAAATACTGCTTGTGGATAATGACGCTCTGTGGAAATTGATGGATAACGATAGAGAGTAAGGCAAATAAGAGTGTTACCCACAATTTCCACATCGCTTGGAGTCGCCCGAGGCGACCCCACATTATCCACTAAGCACGGCGACTGTTTTTCAATATTTTTCAAAGACCAAGAAACGATTCTATTAGACCCAATTTTCTATACGCTACTAAATATTGAATAATCCAAATGCTTGGTTTCTGATATAATTGCCTCAAGGAAAAACTCTTTGAATGACTTTGGCGATATAAGTGCAAGGCAATCTTCCTGGAGAGGGCAGGTTTTGCCTGGTGCCCAACCCAACCAGGAACATGAACCTTCCTGTCCATATTTTTGTGTAAGGTCCAGCAATTCCTTATATATTTGAAACCAGAAATTCTTCAGAAATTCCTGACATTTTTTAATTTCCTGAGGATATTCAAGCAAGTCTACACAAAAATTCTCTGTTCCCCTTATAGCAGATAGTGCATCTCCTCCACCATGGAAATCGGTGATACCAACAAGAAACTTATCTTTCCCTATTTTGGCTGCCCTCTCTGTCATTTCAGTCATCCACTTCCACCATTTATTCTTTGGGTCGAATTTTAACCCTGGGAAAGTACTCCAATCCTTTATAAGGGGTTCTGCCCAGGAAGTTCCTTCAGCAAATTTTAGTTCACAACCAAGCCAGGCACTAATTACATTAGGCCCGAGGTTCGGTATATAGTTAGGGATTGCCTCTCCACCCCAATAAGTACACCGGATGTTCTCCCAAGCTAAATCCAGCAGGTAGTCCATATTTGTCCAGCACTCCTCTATGGTTGCAGGTGCTTTTATCTCTTTGCGTTTGACATTTGCCCTGGGTGCAGTAACCGCTATACATACCCTGTCAATAATTTCCCTGTGCCACCATGCTTCAATCCTCTTTTTTGCCTGTCCCCAGTCTTCTTTGTATTCCACAATATCTCCTTTGTTTCACGTGAAACATTTATAATAATTGAGATAAAACCTCAGATGCTTTCCCGCGTAATTTATGACTGACAATTGCTGATAATGAGGACTCTTCCTCATTTATTTCTATGATTTTCTTTCCCTTTTCATATGTTGTTCACCTGTTCCAAAATGATACGCTGATTTCCAATCATATAAAATTATGGGATAGAATCTATCTATCAAGCCAGAAATAGCATTATTTTTGGGAATATATATATCTTTTCTTATCTCTTTTCAAAATTATTTGGGTTTTCAAAATAGTAGATATTGAATATTGATTTCTTTAGATGTTTTACTTAGATGAAGCGTTGTGGATTTATATGGATACTGGGTTAGCAAAATCGGCTTTCCACATGGTGGTTTGTTTCTATCCGGACAACTGCGCATACAATCTCCAAAACACTCATCCACTGGATAGAATTTGCCGTTCCTTTTAATATGCACATAATTGTTTGGACAACCTTCGCAGTGCGGTAATTCCGGTGAGTCATATGACCTTGGCAATTCAAGGCAAATTGCATATGTCATACTACGGGACTCTGCTTCTCTTCGTAACCAGCGGTGAAATTTCTTCCTTAATTCAACAGGTGCCCAGAATCTTTTTCCCGCCCACTCCTGGCTGGTGGGCACCCGGTATGAATTTATTCTGTCTTCGCAAAATTCATATATGTGCGCAACCCTGGATGCAAGGGATGCGAATCTGCTTTCTTTTATTGCCAATAGCAACCTCGCCATTGAAGTTCTGTTAAAGAATCCCGTGGAGGAAACAATGTGTTTCACCCCGGTCTGTCTTATTTTTTCAATGAGCCACAAAATCTCGTTCTTTCCAAGTAAACCCAGAATGCAGGGGTCTGTGCGAGCGCTCACCATAATTCCCTGCTTATGTAAAATTTTCAAAGCCCTCAGACGACTTTCAATCTTTGAAGCAAAAGGCGAGGTGATTTTTTGCTTTTCTGGCGTTGACTCAATCGTCATTGCCAGATACCAAAAAGGATATTTTATCAATGAAGGAATTTTCTGTATAAGTTCCAGTGCGCCTTCAGCATTTTTTGTAACTATATGAAAACTAACATTGTGCTTCAGAATCACCTTGATTACCTCACAGGTGATTTCCCTTACCTCCCTGACTGGCTGGAGCACATCACTCACCTGACTCAGGTAAAGTGGGGGCATAATCTTCGCCCGACTTAATTCCTCGTCAATCTTCTGTGGTAAATTCTTATAAATAACAATCCTATCATCAATGCTCCAGGGATAGACCCTTGCATAACACATCGGACAGCGATGGACACAAGAACCAGAAGCAGTTACTGACACCAGAGCATAGTGCGGACATTTTCTATTTTTCAACGGATAGGGAAAATCATGCAGAACCTGCCCCTTGAATTCTTTCCATTCAACTTTCATTTCTGCCTGTGAAAATATTTACCCCAAAATTTGTTCTTTCCCGCTAGCAATAGAATCATCGATGGCATTTAAAATCGCCTGAATTTCAAAAGTATCGTCAACCTGAACTGGTGCGTTCCCGCCATTGAAAAACTCTACAATCTTTTTAAGTAAAATGGTGTACAAATACGTTCCGTCAATGACATAGGATTTTGCTCCATTTTCATCCAGTGCAAGTGCAGCCCATGTCCAGTTTTTCTCGTTGAATTGAACAAATCCTCTTCTTCCATCAGAGTATTCAATTGTTGCTCCCACCCCGAGAGGACTTTCCTGTGCAAAAACTTTTTTTGCTCCTCTTCCCATAATCCTCTCAAGCATTTCCACTGTATGCACTCCATAAAAAACAACCGAGCTTCCTTCAGGAGCCTTGCCCAGTGGTCCTGTTGCAAAGCCAACTTTTGGTGACGGCACTTCTTTGGCAATCTGTTCTATCTGCGGTGCAAATCGTAAAGAAGAAGCGCTAAAAATTTTCAATTGTTTCTTTTTTATAGTATCCACTATCTCTTTTGCATTTTTGAATGTGTCTGCTATTGGTTTGTCCATGAACACAGGTCTTCCTTTAACTTTATCCAGCATCTGCGTGAAGTATTTCAAATGCAGGGCAGGATTATTAATTTCCATCATAATTGCATCCACACCCTCCAGTGCTTCATCTATATTCTTTGTTACCTTTACCCCCCATTGCTCCATTTGTGTCTGGCGTTTATCCTGGTCCTCCTCTGAATTATAAGAGGAAGGAAAGCGCATACAATTTATGATTTTTATTCCTTCCACCTTATGGTCCTCTGGACAATCCGGCGCCTGAGCCCTGCGTGTAAACTCAATAGTGTGGCTCGTATCCAAACCAATTATACCAACCTTTACTTCTCCCATTCTATCCCCCTATAAATAATATATTTGAACCATAAAACTAATACAAAAAATGTCATTGCGAATGAAATGACCCACCAAGGAATCTGGTCATCATCTCACATACCTCCAAGATGATGACATCTTTCAATGGCCCACATAACTCTTCGTGCGCTTTCCGGTGTAATTGCAAGAAAAGCATTGTTTCTAAGAGTATCGTACAAATCAATATAAAAACCAAGTTGCCCCGGGGAAGCGTCTTTGGAAAGTTCCCACGACTCTTCCTGTTCCCATGGAATCTGCTCTGAATTGTAACTGCGGTCTGGTGTGGGCTTGGTTTCAACTTCTCTGGCAGGAAGTTTTGCCGGGTCAAAATATTTCCAGTGCAGTTCCTGCGCATTCCCCCTCAATCCTCCTTGTGTTCCCATTACCGACCACATATCATGGGGATACGGACAGGTACTTGTAACTTCAAGGTCTATCATGGACGCTCCCTCTGCTTTAAAAATAACTTTCACATGGTCATCCGCGTCCCCTAAAGTCAGGGTCCTCTCCAGGTGGCAAAAGATTTCTGGTTCTTTTTCGCCGAATAATTGTAATGCCTGGTCAATTGCATGAGGGCAAGTATTGTTAAGAGTTCCTCCGCCAAACTTTTTCAGTGTTTGCCAGTCCCACCTTCTACCAAAACCGCTCCAATTCATTTTAATCAAAACAATTCTGCCTAATTTACCGGACTTTATTACTTCCTTTACCTTGAGAAAATCTGGAGAATATCTGCGGTTGTGAAAAACAGAAAGAATCTTTCCCTCTCTCTTTGCTGTTTCAATCATCAAGTCAGCATCGGAAAGTTTTGTTGCCATCGGTTTCTCGCAAACTACATTTTTCCCTGATTTGAGAGCTTCAATTGCATTGGGAGCGTGAAGATGAGAAGGAGTAGCAATAATTGCCAGCTCCACCTCCTCGTTTTTTAATAAAGAACTTAAATCTAAATAACTTCTGCAATTAAATTTCTTTTCTGCTTCTTCCCTTCGGTTCTTATCTGCATCACAAACAGCAACAACCTGATATTTATCTGGCAGTGAACCAATTAACTTGCCGTGAATATCCCATCCACTTCTTCCAAGACCCACAATTCCCACTTTTACCTTTTCCACAAAACCTCCTTATACTTTAACAAATTCAGAGATTCCTCAACCACTACTTTGCCCACTGATTTGTCAAAAAAATAGGAACCCCAATACCAGACAGGGGATTTATTCTGCAACCATTTCATGCTAAAATCATCAGAAGAAGCAATGTAACCAAGGACATTGTTGGCATATCCACATACAAAAGTATAAGGAAAGGGTGATTTCTTCTTTATTTCCATTCCTATTTGAACATAGACTTCTCCGGGCAGGAAAACTAATGCAGCAGAACATAGAGAAAGAACCTGAATTTCGGAGATTAAATAAGAGGGTGTATCCTTTTTTTCTACTTTTTCTAAAATTTTCCTGCTCCACATAATAGCATTTTCGCCAAATCCTTTATATTTATTTGCAAAATCTTTTGCCTCTTCGCATATTTTTTTTGCCTCTCCCAGAGTTGGCCACCTCAATGGAAGTTTTACCTCTTTGCTTTTGAATTTTAAATTCTTTTCTGAAAAAGCTTTCATCTCTGAAGAAACTTTCTCTGTTTCCAGCACAATTATTTTGCCTGTCCTTTCTGATTCATGAAAATCCCCAATTCCCCATTTATAATAATAGGAAATAGGGTCAATATTCCCGCAGCACCCCTGTGCAAACATAACTGTACCGCCGAGAGATTCCTCGCCATATCTCTGAACTTCTCCCGGATAATCAGAATGAATCAAAAGGTTCTGGGGTCCCAAAACTACGGCATGGCAGGTGTAATTGATAAAATGAATTAGCTTTTTCTTCCCCTTTATTTTCAATATTCCCAGCTCTTCATCAACGGGAGAAAATGTGCGGCTGTTCCTGTTGAAACTCAGTGCCCTTGCTTCTCCTCTTCCTGCACCAATTCTTACCTCTTCCATATCGCGAGCTGCCAAAGAAACTCCCTTTGCTAAAGTTTCTACTAAGGTTTTAATATAATTTTCATCAATTTTCCCTAACCCTCTTAAATTACTTGTTTCCGGACCAGAATGAGTATGACTGCACAAAACAACTAAATTTTCTATTCCTGTCCTTTCTTTTACAAACCTTTTAACATCTTTAAACGTTCTTTCCCCAAGACCAATAAGGTCGGCTGTAACAATAGCAACTTTTTCTTTCCCATCTTCCAGAACAAGAGACTTTGCCTTTAAAGGCAATTTTACCCCTGTAGATGGTTGCGTCCTTAATCCAAACCCTGTAAGATAAATTCCTGCAGGTGGAGTAATATCGGAAGACGCAAGACCTGCTCTTATACTCATTCTCTCCTCCTTGTTTTATTCGCAAACAACTACTTCATAATTATCTAAAGAAATTTTAAATTTTAGTTTTCCTTTTGAAAAACTAAAAGGAATTCTTTTATTATCTTTGAGAGCAAATACTTTTTTACTTGGATTGCCAGAAGAAAATTCCACTTCTATATTTTTCACTGGAATAATGTTTGTCAGGGGTCTCTGCATATCACCGCTGAGGTTCACAAAGTGAAAAATCGTGCTGCGAGATTTTTTGTATACTTCTATTTCCACCGTAGGCGGTGCATTTGTAATTAAGGTCGGCTTTAATAAATAATTTATGGACTCTTTTAAAATTTTTTCGTGGCTCTCAGGCTTATATTCACCATAAAAAGAACCTATGTCAAAAGGAAAATAAATCACCTTTCCCCTGCCGAATTTATTGATTAAAATTGCCGGGTACTTTGAATTTCCCCTTAAGGGAAGATATATGCGGGGGAGGGGGTTGAGAAAAGTAAAGAAAGAACTGACTTTTTCTTCCGGAGTAATTTGAACTGCGTAAGGAGACCTTTCAATCAGCTGGTTTTTCTGAAATCCAAAAATATCTTTGTCTGCCTTAAAATAATTTTCTCCTTTTACAGTCGGGAAAAGACCATCTATTTTCTTTATTCCCAGAATTTCAAACATTCTATTTTTCTTTTCTTTACCCTCTTCGTCATAAAACCCTGCCTCAAAAGAAGAAATAAGACTACCTCCTCTTGAAACAAAGCTTTTAATTATTTTCAATTTTTCATCGCTTAACAGGCAGGCATCCGGCAAAATTAAAACTTTATATTTTTTCAATTTTTCCTCTGTTAGAGAATTGTCCAGAATGATGTCAAAAAGAAAATGGTTGCGGGTAAGAATCGAGTAATAACCCATATGTGATAGACTTAATAGTCCTTCGCATACTTCTTTTCTTTTTTTCCAATCAATAATTTTTTTGCCACTCCCTTTATCAAAAATAAGGTCTCTCTCGATACCCGTTCCCAAATCTTTGTATAAAGAAGGGAGAGAAGAAATGTAAAGACTGGAGGTCTGAAAGGAGAAAAGAAGGGCAATCTCGGCAATGCTTTCTGTGTCTGTATAATATTTTTCATTTTTTTCCTGGAAAGCAAAGACATTCTGTGCTCTTTCGAAACTCTCCCTGTCAGGTGAATATTTAGATTCAAAAATTGCAATCCAGGGATTTGCCTTGTTGGCAATTGTCTGCAGAAGAGCGATTTCAATTTCTCTTGCAGCAAGGGGGATGTAGTGCCAGACTCCCTGGGCATGATGTGTAAAGACCACTACCGGCTTGTCTTCCGCTCTTAGATATTTAGCCATAATTGAAGAATCAAAAAGATAATGTTCCCCGGAATGAAGATGGAAAAATGCTTCCGCACCATTAAAGTTCTGGTAAGGAGAAAGTTTTTGTATGTCGCGCGCCACTCTCCAGCTACCGGGATGCCATCCGCCAGCATTGAGGAAAATTACTCCCTCGGGATTTATTTTTTTTACTCTCTCTTGAGCATCTTTTAAAAATAAAGCCATACTTTCTTCGCGAAATGACAAAGATTTTCTCCACAGAGGACTCTGCCAGTCTTCCAGCGGGATTTTTTTATGATAGATAGAATAAAACCTTTCCTGGCAGGAAGAACAATAACAACAATCAGGGAAAATTACCGGCCCATCCATAAATATCCCGTCAATCCCTGTTTTCATTGCTTCTTCGATTAAAGAAAAAGCCCATTCCCTCCAGGGAGAATTCACGCAAAAAGTAGTTCCGTTGCCATAAAGAGGAAAAAGTTCGCCATAAGGTTTCCCGGAAGAAGTAATCTGTTCCCACCCGGGATGTTTTTTTGCAAATTCATAAGAAAACCAGTGCAAATTGAGGTAGGACAATAAGTGTATTCCATATTTATGAGCATAAGGCAAATATTTTCTTAAAAGGTCAAATTTTTCAAATCCAGGGACGCGCTCAAACCCCTTTGCTTCAAAGGTAGTCTGAAATCCCCTTCCCGGGCTGGCTCCAAGACTCCCAACCATCCATTCACAATTAATGTGCCATTTTTCTTTTTTCTCTCTGGCAAGTTTTTCCAGGTCTCTTCTTGTCAGCTCATCATATCCAGAAATAAAATCATGGCGCAACATTCTCACAGGTTTTTCCCACCATTTTTTCTCCGACATAGAATCTCCTTTTGAACATTTCTTATGGAAGAGTCAATTTCCACACGTCATTCATTACCGGCCATGAATTTCCCGCAACAACCCATAAACTTTTGTCGTAAACATAACAGGTACACTCATGTCTTCCAGAAAATTTTGTTTCAGAAACAAGTTCAACCCAGTTTATTCCGTCTTCTGTATACCAGACATCGCCAAGATTGGCAGCGTTTACATTGTCATATCCGCCGATAATCCACATCTTATTGGCATAGACTTTGGAAATGAACCACTGTCTTGGTGCCCAGGGTGCATGTTCCAGGACACAGGTCCAGTTTGCACCGTCGCTTGAACACCAGACGTCGTTGTGGGTAGTCGCAGTGGGATAGCCTTTCTCCGGAGGAGTATTAGTTTCCGGAGTAGAACCTCCCATTAACCAGAGTTTGTCTTTAAAAACTGTGACTGCAGACGCAAATCTCCTACCGTATGGCGCACTTTTTATAGTACAAGTCCAGTTTATGCCGTCAGTTGTATTCCATACGTCACTGCCACTGCCCAGCTGCCAAATCTTGTCATTATGGACAATAAGTTCTCCATAACCCTTGACACCAAAAGGTGTTTTATCTGATACTTTTGTCCAGTTAATTCCATCTGTTGATGTCCATACACTGCCTTTGACAGCCCACATTTTGTTGTCGTAAACTACCATCTCGCTATAGCCATCATAGGGAGTGGTGTCGCTGACCAGCGTCCAGGTTGCCCCATCTTTTGAGCACCAGAGGTCCCTGTAGAGAACATTACCATGGTAGTATCCATTACTCAGCCACATTTTGCCGTCAAATACTAAATCTTCAGCTGTATCGCGCGGGCTGAATTCTGCTTTATCTACAACTTTAATCCAATCACCTGCTCTCGTTTTATCTTTTCTCGGGCTTACTTTCTCTACCATTTTACCTCCTGCTTCTTTATAATGCTCGGGCGTTTCTTTTTTCTTTTCAGGTTCAACTGAAACCTTACCTCCCATCTGTTGATAATGCTCCTGAATTTCTTTTTCAGAAAGGGCACGGCTGTAAATTTTTACTTCATCAATAATGCCAGAAAAATGATAAGATTCGGGACTTGTATATCCCCAGCCGATTGTTAACGGCATTTCCCCTGAAGGTAACTCCTTGGTATAGGGTGATGAAGCTATTTTTTTGCCGTTCAGGTACCATATATCTTCTTTTCCATCATATACATAGACGATGTAATTCCAGGAATTCTTTGTTGTATTTTCTCCCCCAAAAACACCTTCCCTGCTCATTTTCTCTACAAGCAATTTGCCATCGTCTCTTACGAGTAACCTGCTGTTGGCAGCACCATTGATATTATTGATTATCCCGCCAAACCCATTTTGATGGGGCGGGGAAGAATAAAACCATGCTTCAATAGTAGTTGCCTGGACTGACTGCAATGTTTCATTTACTGCGATTTCAACGTGGGCATCTTTCCCGTTGAACTTTAATGCTTTGCCCTTTTTCCCGTCCACCCATTCCGCATTGTTAATCTGCCCGCTGTTATTATTGCCGGAATAATCCTTTGCTATTTCTCCTTTTCCCTCATCAAAACTCCAGTAGCCAACCAGTCCCTTTTCCTGTGCAGACATCTTTCCTGCAAGAACCAGCGTAAAAATTAACCCAACAATTAATATCTTTTTCACCATGCCTCCCTACCTTACTTCTGATCTAAATTGCAATCTCGATTACATCATAGTCTTCAAGGGCTGGCAGAACAAAAGAAACTGAATTCCCCCTCTGGCTGAATTTCAAATTCTTTTTTGACCATAGGGACTTTACGTTTCTTACTTTTTCCTTCAGAAAAAGGTTAACTTTCAAATTTGAACAGGGAATAATTCTCTGTATAGGTCTTTTCATCTCAGAAGTAAAATTAATTAAATAAAGGAAGATAGAATTTTCTTTCTTGCGTAAATTTACCTCTACAGAAGAAGGGGTGTTCTCCAGTGTAATAATTGGTTTACTTAATTTAGAAACAAGATTAAAAAGAATTTTATAATATTCTGGAAAATGAAATTTATATAAAGAACCGCCGAATGTCCCTGCAAGATAAATGGAGCTTCCCTTTCCATATTCATTCTCGATAAGGAAAGGGTTGGGAGAAGCCTTGGGCCTTCCTGCATAACACCCGGGCAGAGGCTCACAGAAAAACACTGGAGTTTTTGCTTTTGCTTTTAATTTTAGACCATAAGTAGGAGCAGAAATATATCCTTGCGTAATTCCTTTCAGGGAGAAATGATTGCCCTCTTTAGGAAATATAAAATCCCACTGGAGTGGACCAAAAACATTTTCTGGCTTTTCTATTCCAAAAACATCTTTTAGCTGGAAGTCTTCGAGTTTTTTACCATACTCGTTATAAAGAGATGTTTCAAAAGAAGAAATGACATTTCCTCCATTTTTTACAAATTTCTTAATTTTTTCAACTTTTTTCTCGTCCAAGCATGTAGCGTTTGGAAGGATAATTAGTTCATATTTATCAAGATTGTAAAGAGCTTCTTCATCAATTACATCAAAAGGAAAATGCTCTCTGGAAAGTCCGTCGTAGAATCCGTAAAATTCCTCTGCGAGATTTCCTGCTTTTTCTGTTTTCATTTCCCTGGTAAAATCAGTTAAAGGAACAGAAGAACCAGAATAGTAATTGCCTGCTACCTGTGGCCACAAAAGAGCAATGCGGGCAATTGAGCTTGTTTTAAAAAATGGATGTGGGTTTTCCTTAATAAACTTATTATATTTTTTTATTACTTCCATTTCTTTTTTGTGAAAAGAAGGTTCATCACATATTGCTAACCACACATTTGCCTGATGGCTTATTGTCTGACTATAAAGAATGCTGATTTCTCCTTGTGGAAGAGACGAAAATACCCATGGTCCCTGTTTTGCCGCATCAAAAACAACTGTCGGCTTTCCTCCCGCCTGCGTTTCTAATAATTTTGCCATTGCTCCTGGCTTATAAATTGGCTCTCTCAATTCTCCGTACAAAAACCCCCCTTCTGCTCCAAGTATATCGGTTTCCTTTATAATTTTACGGTTATTTCTTCCTGTGGGCCAGTTAGGGGCGAGCACATTTCCATTCATATAAAGAAGAATCTGCGGGTTGATTTCTTTTAAAACTTTATTTGAATCTCTTAAAAAACGGGCAATACTATCTGACTGGAATTCAATTATTTCCTTCCACTCTGGACTATCTGACTGAGAAACAAGTTGTGTTTTTGCAGGCATCTCTTTTTTGTATTTTTCTTTGAATAATTTTTTACAGGATTGGCAATAACAGGTATTTACAAAAAATATTGGCCCATCATAAAAAACACCGTCAATTTCATAAGAAGCAAGTTTTCTCAAAGCCTGAAAGACATCCTCTCTCCATCCGCTATTAATGCAGAAGGAAGAATCTACCATATAAACACTCTCAATTGGTTTTCCGTCCTCCTGAATTTGCTGCCAGTCAGGATGCTGACGCGCGAAAGAAGATTCTATTGCATGGACATTGTAATAAATAATTACCTTAATTTTTCTTTTGTGCAACCGGTCAAGATAATCTTTCAAGGAATCAAGTGTAACTTTTGTGCCGCCATAAAGGTCGTGGTCATCAATAAACGCAACTCCACCGAAAATAATCTTGTCTGAAAACCTCGTAAGATGTTCCATATTTGCGCCGAAATCTTTTAACAGGTTAGCCCTTTTATCAGGTTCATATCCTGCTTCCAGCTCCACAATTCTTAACGGCTCCCCCTCCCACCATTTCTCTTCTGACATTTCATCCTCCTTTGTCTTTTCAGCCTCAGGCACTTTATCCTTTTTTATTTAGAATTTCAGCAATGGCTAAAATATTTTCTAATTTTGCTCCCTCAGTAATAGAGTTTCCGCTGGAAAATATATAACCCTTATAACCAAGATTTTCAACTAATTTTTTTATTTCTTTTCTTGCTGCTTCTTTATCTCCGCGTTCAATCAGGTCTACATCTAAATTGCCAATAACACATATTCTATCTCCATATTTCTTTTTTACTTCAAAGATATTTATTGCCTGTGGTTCCATCGGATGGAAACCTTTTATTCCTATCTCAATTAAATCCTCAATTATAGGAAGAATGTTTCCGTCACAATGAAGAATCCACGGAATATCCCCGATAATCTTTTTTGTCTCTTTAAAATAAGGAAAAATAAATTCTCTCAATTTTTCCAAAGAAATAAAGGGACTGGTTTTAAAAGCCAGATCATCCGCTGAATAGACAAAATCAACTTTAAATTTAGAAATTACTTCCTCAATAATCCCATTATAAAAATTGCCGAAGAGAGAAATAACTTTTTTTACCAATTCTGGATTTTCTTCCATAGAAATACAAAAATTTTCGAAACCCATGCTTTCCCAGGACTCAGTAAATACTCCCCCTATATCGTATCCGCGAGCAATCTCCTCATTTTTCATCACGCGGTCAAAAACTTCCGCACATTGAAGGATTCTGCTTCTTGAAACCTCGCAATTTTTAATGAATTCCGGTTCCAAATTTTTAAATTCTTTTTCGTTTTTTATCTTGCCGGCTGTCCCGAAAGCTATGGAATCTCTGGAAGAAGATGTTTCGATAAAAGTCCACGTTGGAGCCCAGCATTTCAGATGTAAGGCATCCAAACCGATCTTCTTTGTCAATTTTATCATTTGTTTTATATATTTTTCATATTCTTCGGGCTCCCCCAAGAAATGAAATCCGCTGTTTAAAATAACTTCTTCCCCGATTATTTCGCTTACAATCTTCCCGTGAAAGCCTAATTCAATCCAGGGAATCTTATCTACTTCTTCCAGATTTAATGCCCTTATTATTCTTTCCCTCGAAGTCACGCTTCCCCCTCTTTAATGGAAAATACATTTTCTCCATAATAAACAAGAATTGCTCCCAATGCTTCTCCTGCTCCCACATTGGAAGCAACTACCGGCGTGGCCATCATCCCCGAATCCCCGCGAGCAATCTCGCCAGTCCCTGCGCCCATGCATTCCCAGATACTCGGATATTTAAAAATGAAGTTCATTAAAGCGTTCTTCACTCTCTTAAGTAAATCGGGATAATAATTATGTGCGCTGACCATTGCAAGAGCACAGGAAGTAGACCAGGAAGGACCGCGCCAATAAGTCCCCTTATAGAATCCTTTTTCGCCAGGAGCAACGGTGTATATTCCATATTTTCCAATCAACTTTACAAAATTATTCCTGGTAAGTCCTGCTTTCTTACGTTCAGTAATCTCATATGCAAAAGGAAATAATCCATCAACCCCTATTCTTGTATCGAGTTCTTTGTTTTCGTGCAACACACCATACCACTTTTTCTTTTTATCCCAGAGAATATTATCCACTTGCCTTTTTGTAACTTCTGCTTCCTTAAACCAAAAGCCTTCTTCTTTATTTCTTAAAATCCCTGAAATCTTTCCCATTGCCTGTTCATAACGACATCTTTCAGCAGCAAAAATGGCAGGATAGCAGAACTTTTCTTTCTTTCCATTCTCTCCATAAGTAACTCTTTGAAATGCAGATGTGGTATCTATCCCGGTATCGTAAGAAGTAATGATTGCCCAGAGGTGCAATCTTAAAAAATTTTCATCTCTTGATTTATTAAGATAATTATAATAATTCACAAGTTTTGGGTACCATCTTTTTAGACTCTCAATATCCTTTGTATTATAATAATACCTTAAGCAGACCCATGGAATGTGCGGTGTTTGAATTATATTTCCTCTGGCCCATCTTTCTCCCGGAATTTTTTCATCAAGGTAAATTGCATGTGTGACATACCCGTCTTTCCTTTGATATTTAAGAAATAAATCTAATAACTTCTTCATAAAGGATGAGCCGACTTCTGGATTTAAACTTGTATGCCACTGAACTGCCGGCAAAGCCCACTGCCAGTACCCGCGATATACAGGCAGTGCTTCTATAACAGTTTTTCCATATCTTTTATCATAGTAGTAATTCAGTTTAATCACCCACCAGCACTTGTAATAAGCTTTCCGGTCAAGCTCGGAGCTGAATTTCGGATGGGGTAAACTATTAAACCAATTATTCCATTTATTTCTAATTTTATTTTCATAATTTTTCACTCTGAATGACTTTAAAGCTTTTTCTTTGGAATAAGTGCTTATCCCAAATTTTAACTTCTTGCTTTCTCCTGGTCTCAATTTTACTCTGTATCCAAGAAGAATGTGATTTCCTTCTTTTCCATCTTTTCTGATTTTTCCTTTTCCCAAATCTTTAAAATAACCGTCAATGGTTTTATACGCTGCGCAATCGTCAAAATTAGAAGCGATAAATATTTTTTTGTTTTCCATTTTTATTTCCAGCAAATTTTTATCCGGATAAACCTTTGCTTTAGATTCGCCGGCATTGACGGAAATTATTGTATAAAATTTCCTGTCAAAAATATAAGGGGGATGGTTCTTGCAGGTTAAGTTAATTTCCCAGAAAAAACTATTGTCTATTACCTGACCAAATTTTTCTTCTGCCTCAATTCCAGTATTTGAAAATATGACTTTTCTTTTTATCAAAGAAGGAAAATATTCCATCTTTTCACAGTAAAAAGTATTTTTGCTTAAATTCTTTCCGGTTAAATCAGGGAATGAATATTCCCCGAATTTAATAGAAAATGCCGGCGATTCATCATATGTAGTATTTTTTCGGTAATCAAAAAGATAGCCGATACTGCTGAATTCTGCGGGGTAAGCAAAAGACGGGGAACAATCTCCCTCCTTTATTAAAATTGCTGTCCGGCGCGGGATTTTCTCGTCAAAATCTTCTTTTACTAATTTCCATACGTCTTCTTTCACTTTATCCTCACTGTACCCCTGTTAGTTTCGTGAGAAACTAGGGGTACTCCCCTGATTTTTTACAATTTTAACACTACCCCTTCATTTCTCTGGCGACATCCAGGAGATGTTTGATTTTTGGCTCATCTTCCAATCTGCTCATAGAAAAAGCAATATTATAGGGTTTAAATTTGGCTAATTTGCGATATATTGCTTCTAATTCTTCTGCAGAAGAATTAAAGATAACCCATTCTAAAATACTGGACTGGAATTTACAGGGACAATGGCTATGTAAAATTTCCGGGGTTAAGTACTGGTCAGCAGAAGGGTCAAAATAATCAATCTTGAGTTCTTTTAAAAACTCCAGATGTTCCAGTCGTAATAGTTCGCTGTGAACGCTGCGCTGGGTTGCCTTAAGTCCCTCAAATATCTGCTCCCAGTAAGGGACTACGAATTCCTTGAAAATTTTCGGCGGAAACATTCCTGCAAAATCATCGGGAATACCCTTTGGCCCCGGTTGTATAGATTCTCCAAAATATTCACTGATTGCCCGTGCATAATTTAGGGCACTTTTAGTGCAGAATTCAAGAAGTTTATGCGCCCTCTGCGGGTCATCATAGGGAAGAGTTAAAAAGTCAGGACCCATCAGCAAAACAGCGGTTGTTATAGGTCCTTCTAAAGGATGTCCGATAAAATTTGGTGATTGGGGGCAGCGCTTTTTCAATTCAGCACAGATTCTCAGTCTCTCCTGAATTAATGGAGCAACAAGATAATCCTCCGGCTCAGTCAATCTATCAATATCTTCAGGTGCATGAATTATGGGGGAAGGTTTGGGTTCGCCATCCTCAGGAAAGACAACCTCTACCCCTAAAGAAATAACGTGCGGATAGCAAAATCCAGCCAGTCTTGGTATAGGAGGTTCTATGCCGAGTCGCTTGGCTAATGGTCTAATATTTTCATAAGCACGAAGAATAGCTTCCACATCAAAATGTAACTGCTTCTCACTAACCCCGCCAACTTCCGTTAATAAAGTATCAGAAAATCCAAAACTAAAATTTTGTCCCATTTTCTCCTCCCCTACTTAAATTATCATGGATCAACAGCTAATCCAAGCACTCTTTTTGCATTTTCCTCTGTTGTTTTGTCATAAACAATCTTTGAAATCTTTCCTTCTTTTAGCCCCTGCCTGAAGTAATCAACTATTGGTGCTTCCTGACCCACGTGGCAGATGTCTGTCCCGAACAACAGTTTATTCTGAAATTCTTCAAGAAACTTATAACCGTAATTCAGGTCACGGCTGATTGCGTTATATCCTGAACCAGCAGATAAATCTCCATAAAGGTTGGGATACTTTTTCAATAATTCCTGCAATTTCCCCGGTAATTTTACTTCACCCGGCGGATAAACACCCCTGGTTTTTTCATTTACATCAGCAGAAATTTCTGACCAGAATGCCATTGCATGACCTATAAAGATTGTATCGGGAAACTCCTGTAAAACTTTCTCGAGACGGGGCAGGCCAATATCATCAGCCAGACCATAGATTCCGTAAGTAACGCCCACCGCCAGATGAAAAAGTACCGGAAGCCCGACCTTACCGCAGTGGTGGAAAAGATTTTTACATAAAGGATCATCGATATAGAGGTTGGCGGTAATCTCACCCGCTCCTTTACAACCAGCGCTCTTGTATTTTTCAAGAAGACAGGAAAAATCTGTTTCCGGAGAATTACCCCCATTTCTGGGGTCAAGTTTACAGAAAGGAATAATACGATCAGGATGTTGTTTGAAAACCTCTAAAACATCTTCGGTTTCAAAATGAAAAAATGAACACTCTGGACTTACTCCTCTCGGTAATACAACTGCTTTTTCTATTCCCAATTCATCCATGCGGGAGAGTAGTTCTTTCTCGTCTATCACTGGTTCACCCTTTGTTACTCCTCTTCCGATATGAGTATGGTCGTCAATCATATTTCCTCCAGATACCTGCCGTATTCTCTCCCTGCTTCATACATAGCTTTGAAGTGAAGAACGGAAGTCTCTGGAGCACAATTATTACCATCGTGAAGAATAAATTTCCCACCTTTCATCACCCCGGACTGGCACAGATTCTTTACCTCATCTTTAATTTTCTGCACAGGCCCCATTTTCAACAAGTGCGGTGGGATATTGCCAATTAAAGTCACATCTTCTCCCAAATCCTGTCTTGCCTTTCCAAGGTCAGTTGGAAATCCAAGGTCAAAAGTTTTGATATTCAATTCATCCTTAAGAAATTTTAGATGTCTCTGCACCTTGCCGCAGAGGTGAATACTGTTAGGACCACCTTTTGAGAATTCCGCCAGTAATTTTTTATGATATGGCAGGATAAAATCTTTATACATTTCCGTAGAAATTAATTCAATGCTGTCATCTGCAAACCCCCAGCACTGCACCGGATATTCGGCTTTATTAAACTCCATTATCTTTTTGATTCGCACAATTTCCGCATCTGTTATAAAAGAGAGTAAGTCGCGTAGAAATTCAGGGTCCTCGTAGAAATCCATCGCAACTTCACTTACGCCGCGCAAATCGCAGGCAACTGTAAGGGGCCCGTCTGTTCCGCCGAGAGGCAATGCTGTTGCGCCAACAGGATTGCCTTCAAAATCAGTCTTTTTTCGTTTTTCGTTCAGGTATTCATATTGTTCCATAATCATTTTCATTATGTTGCCAGAAAGCGGGTCAGGAATGGTCATATCGTAAAGTTTCTTTTTGTCTTCTTTCAGAATAGGTTTCATAAAGGGCATATCATCCTTGGGATACTCTATTTTGCAGCCAAACCACGCGGCTTCCTCGCAGTTCTGTAAGCCCAATCCGACCCCACCCCATTCTTTTGCAGGCGGACCCATTTCCATGTCCTGAAGCACATTGAATCTAACCCATTTCTGGAATTCAAGCTCAACCTCCCACCTTATGTCAGGATCCTTGAAATACTGTTCCCATGTGTATCCGCATTTATTCAGTTCAGGATTCATCAAAATCATCCTGGGATTCATTGAAAATTGAATAGGTGCTCGAATAGGTTTACCTTTGTTATAGGCATCCAGGACCTTTGCTATTTCTTCGTTGTGTTTTTTAAAATCTATTTGTTCCTCAAGATAAAATTCAGACATCGTTTCTCCTTGTTATATTTCCTTTAAGAACCGCTTGACGTTTGCCATACCTATCCTTGAACCGAGTTTGCACTCTTCCATGCCTTCAAATTCTATAGATAAATAACCGCCGTAACCTGACTCCTTGATAATTTTAAGCACAGCTCTTATGTCTATGTCACCTTGCCCTACAATTGCACCCCTTAAAAAATTGCCACTCAATGTCTGGAACCATCCTTCGCCAGGATTTGCATAAAACGGACGGAAATAGAAATCCTTGAAATGTATATGCGAAGCAATTGAAATGTTATTTTTTACTGCTGCAACCGGATTTTCATCAGCGCACATAAAATTTCCTATATCAATTGTGGTTTTAAAATTAGGTCTTCCTACTTCACTTACAAGCCTGCGAACCCTGTCGCTTTTCTGCATAAAAAATCCATGATTTTCAACGCTGGTGGTAATGCCGTACTGTTTTGCGTGGTCTGCTATACGTGCACACGCTTCAACTATTTTTGGCAAGTCCTTTTCAAACTGTTCTATCCCGCACTCGGGAATAGGACGGGAAGCTGCGTCGTGACGCATCAATTTAACGCCGAGTGCATTAGCAACATCTACCTCTTTCATAACCCTTTTAATTTCAGTCTCAAAAGCCGTTTTATCAGACTGGATAAAACTTGCGCCTATTGTGTAACTTGAAATATCTATTCCGCAGTCTTTTGCCTTCTGTCTTATAGCTTTTGTCATTTCAGGATTTTTAGCAAGGTTTAATTCTGCTGGTGGCGATATTTCAGCATGCTCACCGCCATTGTCCCTTATCCACTGAATCACTCCGAATATATCCATCTCTTTTTCTGAATACGCCCGCGATAAACTGTAAGTACTCAAACCTACTTTCATCTCTCCTTGTATAATATAGTTAGGCAATCATTGTAGTGGCCAACAGTAGCCGACTGTAGGCACTCTGGAAGTGGCACTCTGCCGAAGTAGGCTCTGTAAGAGGAAGTGCAGAGTTTACTCTGCTGTCTGGTAAA
>MNUO01000132.1 GCA_001871015.1 Candidatus Desantisbacteria bacterium CG1_02_38_46 | reverse complement strand
AGGATTGCCGTAAGCAATCCTGCGCAGCTTCGGCTCGATTTCAAGCCGAAGCGAGCATAAGACTCCCCGCGGCTTGCCGCGGGGTAATTCAAATTGGAAGAGGAATGGAAAAGACTTGATGACGAGGCCTGAATTCGAAGATTTACTGGTGTTTACAGTTGGGCGAAACATTTCTCCATTTAGGTTTAATCCTTTGATTCCTCCTCCTGATGCAGATCCAAAGGCATGGCTTAAGAAATTAATTGAGGTTATAGCGCATGCATACTGCCTTGGGAACGGAGTTATTTACCTTCTGCAGCAGGCAATAGACGATGCATACAAAAAGTATGGGATATATACAGGAAACGCGACGAAATATCCTACGTTCCGCGACATTCACGAATGGCTTAAAAACTATCCTGCACAAGGCAGAGAAACCAATTGGCTCACGAGTGCTATGAGGGCTACTGCCTCCCTGTGTTTTGGCAGTATGGACAGTGTTGTAAACAGTGGGCAGAACTATGGTATGGAAGAAATCCTTAAACAAAAGGTAATTCTTGAGCTGGACGCTCTCACGCAATCTGACAAAATATTTTTTATTGAATCCTTAATCCTCTGGATTCATGATTACAGATTGACCCGGCCGGAAAGAGAGAATTTTTCACACTGCATAATCTGCGAAGAGGCGCACCATATTTTGAGTGGAGAGAGGCATAGTCTCTTTGGTGGGGAGTCAGTGATTATAGTCGCAATTAAGGAATTAAGAGAGTTGAATCAATCCTTCGTTGTAGTGGATCAAATGCCATCTCAGATTTCGCCAGTAGCAATGGCAAATAGTTATTGCACGATAGCTATGAATCTAAAAAATAAACAGGATGTGTCTTCTGCGGCGAGCGCTATGCTACTTGATAATGAGCAGAAAGAATATTTGGGAAAACTCGAAGTGGGAGAGGCAATTGTAAAACTGCAGGGTAGGATTCTTTCACCGTTTATGATACACATACCAGAATTTCCAATTCAAAAAGGGAGTGTAGATGATACCTTTATTAAAAGAAGGATGAAAACCTATTTTTCAAATTTCCAACCTCAGTTGGTGGAAGGTTCAGAAAATGAATCCATCGAAGTGCAGGACAAGGCAAGCGAGCCTGCAAACACTCTTTCTGAAAGAGAAAAACAATTTCTCTTGGATGTTTTCAATTATCCACGTAGTGGTACAGTAGAACGATATAATCGAATGCATATAAGCTGCAGGCAGGGGGATAAGATAAAAAGGTGCCTGCTTGCCAAGGGATTGTTTCTGCAGGAGGATTTGCCCACTCAAAATGGTAGGTTACGAATTATTCGGCTCACCGACCAGACAAGGAAATTGCTGGAAAATCAGGAGAAATCTATTTCAGAACTATAGACCACTAATATGTTAGAAATGCAAAAGTTTATAAATCGCCAGTGGTTTATGCGTTAAGTGTAGTTTAAACGAGGTGATATTGATGGACATTGAGCAGTATCTAAAGGGTAGAGAGGAAAGAGTGGAAACTGAGAGTAAAAAAATTAGAGATTTTCTTGTTTTCGATACCTTTAATTATATTCCCGAGAAACCTTTAATGAGGGAGGAAGTTGGACCTCTGATTGACGCTATTCTGAGGTACAAGAAAACTTTTATCCCGAATAATATCTGCATCCTAGGTTCTTCGGGTTGTGGGAAGACCTCGATACTCAAATTCCTTCAGAAACTTTTTGAAAAAGAGTACGATCTTTCTTTCAAATATGTGAATGTGCGTAGTTACAATACTTCCTTTAAGATTTTGGCATATCTACTTGATATGCAGGCAAGGGGATTATCTTTATCAGAATTAGAAAATAGTTTTGAGCAAAAATTTAAAGACAAAACTGTTCTGGTATTGGATGAAATAGACATGCTGTCGCCAAAGGATCCGAGAAAAGAAATACTCTATTTCAGCAACCGGTCCAAATCTAATGTAATGCTTATTCTTCTTTCGAATAATCCCAGATTTCTCCGAGAAGTAGATGAGACCTGCCGTTCAAGCCTTCAGATGGAGGTAACATATTTTAAGCCATATAATGCCATCCAGATATTTGAAATTTTGAAGCAGCGAGCAGAGAAAGGAATGGTGGATTACGATGAGGGAATGTTGCGGCAGGTAGCGGCAATTACAGCGCAGCAGACAAACAGTGATGTCCGCATGGCCATAAAGACTCTTTTTTACTGTGCTACTGAAACAGACTTGAAGGTAGAGGATGCTTTTGAAAGGGCGCGCCGGGACATAATCCGGGAATTAATCCAGGGCTTGAACGACAGGATGATTCTTATCCTGCAGGCGATTCAGGAAGAAAAGGAAGGATACGCCAGAAGCGTGTACCAGAGATACAGAAAAATAAGCCTGGACAAAGGCGAGGACCCTTTCTCTTATACCCATTTCTGCACAGCTCTCAGCTATTTGCAGGCAAGCGGCCTGATTCTTATTTCACAGGTAAAGGTCAACAGGACATACACTAACCGTATAACCCATCTCTTTGAACCAGAAATGCTGAACGTGGTTTTGCAGTTGAGGTTTGCCTGAAGAGTAGAGAGTGGAGTGTATGCGTCAGGCAGTATATAATGAAAGTATTTCAATATATTTATTTATAAATTTAACGGTGGTAGGATATATATGATAGATAAGATATATATTTTTCCTTTATAATATAATAGGCTCTACGTATAAACTGCACAGAGAGTAGTCCTGTGCCCGGGTGAGTAAAAACAGGATGATTCTGTCCAGATTCACCCCTTTGCAGCCATTTCCAGGGCCATAGAGGTATGGTTTTGTCCTGAGATGAGAAATATACCACCCCCCTTCGTTTTCGTTATCCAGAATTGCTGTTAGGGTCTAGAAGGCCTTTTGTTTCTGTTTCTCGAATTCATTTCTTCTCTCTTATTCCTGAAACAAAACATTCCCCTTATTTTATAACATATTTTACTATTTCAACCTTATCCTACCGTATTCAACCGTATCTACATAAAGCCGCCACCAGGCGTCAATCCAGGATGGGCGGCTTTGGGTGTATCACAAACCTACACAATGCACAATTCATTACCTTTATCACATATTACAAAATTCATATTCTTAACTTTATCTATACCAAGATTCTTCATTTATTATCTTCCACCTTTTCGTTCTAACTTCACATTCTTATCTTAACTTTATCTATATTCTGGTGAAACCATTACCTTCTTATCAAAACTTAAATTTCTGACTGAAATTTCTCTCTTTCCTATGTCTTACCGCTTATACCTTTTAACCATTACCAATGCCTTATTTAATTCGTAAGCGATTTCATGAGCGCTAACCGACACTTTTCGTATATTCTCTTTCGTCTTTCATTCTAACTCTGACCGAGAAGCTCGCATAGTTTGCCGAAGGCACCTTCAATGCTTCTCGGTAAAGGCCGAAAGGCAGTCCGAGACCAAAAGGCTTAAATGCCCAGCTCGAAGGATGAGAGCGGCTTTTATGCCTTTTGCTGAAGGCCAATATCCTTCGGCTATGCCGACTATCTTACCTTTAGCTAAAGTCCGTTCTCTATCTATCTTTTTAATCCTTCCTCTCTTTATATATCTTCCCAATCATATTACAGAAGGGGCGATCAGCGAAATCCCGAGCCAAGCGAAGCATTGGCGAGACTATATTTTAAGGTACCCTTTGCGGAAGAGGGTACCTTACTCCATCAATTAAAACACCGTCTTTATTAGTTAATGACCTGTCTATGTATTCTCTTATCGCTTCTAAAACTATGCTTTTAACGCTTTTCTGTAATTTCTCTTGCAACTGCATAAGTTCACTAAGGAAATATGGCGGAATAATTACTGCGTATGCCATTTTCATTTACCTCCCGTTTATTTTTTTATAATTAAGGGACTTTGCCCTCAAAAGAAAGGGGCAAAGTCTTGTAGTAGAATGTTAGTAAAAAAAGAAGCGACCCCGAAGGGGAAAAAGCTTAAAAATGGAATGGAGAGTGAGGCAAACTCGCTAATGCGCGAGGCAAACTCATCTCGGAATGACTTTTTAAGCTTTTAGATTCTTTTTCGTGGGTATATCCATAACGAAAAAGTCATAAGAAAGCATTAATAAGTCTAATTGAGATGCGACATTAAAACGCAAAAACAACAAAGAACCTAAGTAGCCAAACAGGCAAAAACCACCTGCTAAAAAATAAGATACGTCTTACTCCAAATTAAACCATCCACCATCCACTCCTTACATACCATCCACTCCCCGCCCCTTTCAAACATAAATTCAATCTACCTGCAAAAACCACCCTACATTAACATCCCATGTCAACACCTTACCCTCTATCAACCCTAAATCTTCACAAACGTCTAAATGCTCCATCCTGTTAAGATGAAACAATTCCTCTATGATCTATAATATTTTTATCTGTTTACTTTCCTGCCTAATATATCGGAGAACATTATTGTCTCTCTACTCTTTTACTCTCTAATCTAACCCTGTCTTAAGCAATCTTGAGGGCGTGAAGCCCCTCATTATCTTCATAGATTGCGACGGCTACCGAGCAAGATACTGAACAAGGGGCAATCCGTAGGGAGCAAATAGCGAGCGGAGGTTAAACCCTTGTGAGGGGATGAGGCTCGCCCGTCTATGCCGGGCTCACCAGAACACGCAGTGCTATTCCCATATTCAATATCAGTCATACAGGATTCGCAACTATGCATTATTTAATAAAGCTCTCGCTAAGAAAAGGAAAAGCGCGGGCAATACAAGGGAAGCACCCGCACTTTTTGTTTTATATTCCTCCGCCTACTTTGTCTTTATCGCAGGAATCTGAGAGGACTCGTTCTTCCTCTGCGCTAAAGCCTTATAAAGTATCTTTGACGCTTCTGCCTTTGTTAATCCTTCTGTCACTTCAAGACCCAAGTCTCGCATGTAAGATTTCTGGTCTTCTGTCGCAACTGGATTATTGCTGGTTTCTCTTTCCTTCTTCATTTCTGCTACTCTCCTGTCCTTGTTTATTTCTTGTATTATTGCTGTAGCCACTCCTACCTTGCCCTCTGTGCCTTTTAACCTAAGTGTCAGATGTCCCAGGATTTCAGTAAATTCGGTTATGTAGTCATTTATTTCCATTTTTACCATACCTCCCTTTTGTTTTTTTATTAAACGATATACCTTTCAGACTTCTAATTTTAACCCATTCTTTTTTTATGATTTTCAATTCACATTTACGACAATATCCTGCAAAACCCGAACTGCTCGCCCCCTCTATTAAGGGATTGTATTCTTTATTGCATTCCCTGCATTTTACCATTTTATTTTAATATGCCCGATAACCTCTTCTAATCAGTTCGTTCTCTATTGCCATCCTTAATTTTAACTCAAACATTCCGTAGCAACCAATTGAATGTATTTGTTGCTCTAAACTTTCCCATTCCTGCAATAGTTCTTCTGTTTTGAGTTTCCTCAAATCTCTAAATGTGTTTTTTGCTTTCATTTTTGTCTTCCATGATTGAATTTAATAATTGATTTATACTTTTTTTGAAATTTTCAACTTGCTCATTATCCATTTTGTCACACGTTTCTGCAATTAAATCAAAAATTCCGTAACTCATTTTTAAACAAGTCTCCCATTTTTATCTATTTTAAATGTTTGATTGAACTTGCTATCCTGTTTGCAAATTATCTTTATCCTGCTTCCTTCAAGAGAAAAATGCTTTCTCCTGTGTGGAATAAAGCAGATTTCATAATTATACTCTTGCTTGTCGTCTTCTGTGGTTGCATATAATCCTCCTGCTTCTGTCTTGAAGTTGGTTACAATCTGCAAAGCAAAGTCGCTGATTCCATTAAATACCCTTATTCCTTTCTCTGTATCAGCAAGGCAAATTCCATTGCACCACTTTCCTAAATTTAGAAATTCTTTTGATTCCTTTCCCCATCCTTCAATATAACCGTCAAATTGCTTGTAAAGAGCCAAAACGAGCTTTCCGTTATCATATATTTTTGTTGTGCTTCTTGTTCCCATTTTAATATTCTGACTTAAGTAGTAAAACCTCCCCTGTCTGATAAAACTCAAATTCTTCTAAAGGAAAATCTGTAAAATCTCCGTTCTGGCAATAAAGCATTTCACTTTTGTAGGGTATATCACTCCAGGCAGTAACCTGCCATTTATTCTTGTTGTCTTTGTCGTGATCGCCTTTTCCTACCTCAATCTTCCAGATTATGAAATCCTTGTGCTCTTTTACTGCCTTTTCTTCCTGAACGCTTTCCACGATATCAATAAGCCAGTAACAGTTTGCAGTTTCCCTTAAATAGTGCATTCCGTCAGTCAAAAGCAGCCTCCCAAAAGTGCTTTTGTGATATTTCTCTGTTCCTGTAAATCCACTTAAAACATTTACCAGGTTCAATTCTTCTTGACTTGTCATTTTTTTCACCTCCCTTTTATTGAAGCAGAGCAGGAATTTCTGACTGAAATTTCCAACCCAAACCCCATGGTTATTACCAATTCGTTTGTCAGCCGAAGGGGGTTTTGAAAAAACCGAACAGACTTAAAAGGTTAACCGAATAGGTAAATGAGGTGCCTTTTATGTCTTTCACTGAAGGCTGGCTCCGGTCGGTACGCCAATAGACACTCCCTCCTGTCGAGATGGAATTTTTCCCTCACGCTTTTAGGCTGGAATGCAATGATCTGAAAGCCCAGAGATGGAAAGACGATCTCGACGAGCTGGAGTATTTTTAATCTGCAATTTTTTTGAAAAATGCAAAAATGTGAAAAATGTATTTTTGTGCTGATTTTTCTTGACTTTTGGGAAAAATGTGCTATAATATAATTAGAAAAAGTGGGAAGGAGAGGTGGCGTTATGATTATTCTGGTGACGCTATCTTTTGGTTACATGTCTCGTATGAGATATAAAGACCACACTATTCCGAAAGGATAAGTGTGGTTTTTTTATGCGGAGGTTTTAAAAAATGAAAATTTTAAGTGACCATGGTAACAAAAGAGATAAATTAATAGCTAAGTTAAGTTACTTATTTCCTAAACAAAAACTAACGCCGTGTGTTTTTTGTGGCAGAATAATTCCAAAGTCTCTTTTTCTCTTTCTTAATAAAAGAGAAAATTTGTTTAGAGAAACTTATACAATTGGGTGGAATGAATCCTGCCAAGATTGCAAAGATGCGTATTGGAGGTGGATTTCTGATGAAAAATCACATCATAGGGGAAATTTATCTGATAAAGAGCAAAAAACAATAGAGAAGGAAGTGGAAAAAATATTTTCAAAGAAAAACTATGAAGATTTATTATTAAAGGAGGATATGTTAACAGTAGATGAAGGACTAATAGTTAAAACAAATGACAAGAATAAAGCCCTACCCTTTATTGATGAAAATGGCAATTTGATTGATCCAAACTGTGAAGTTTCTCACGAAACCAAATTTAGGGATAGATGTCTTTTTTGTAAGAGTCCAGATTGCATAAAATTCGAATCTACAATATCTAGTGCGGAATTTGTTAGAGTAAAGATGGAACACAGTTTTATATTGTCTCCCTTCATTATTAATGCTCAAAGATGCAATAAATATGGAAAAATATTCCTTTTTGCCTTGATAAAGTCCTGGGACCCTTCTATAATTATTCATGATAAAGAGTTAATGTGTGGGTATTGTAATGTACCATTTCCTAAGGGCGATTTAATTATTGAAAAAATTATGCCCGTGTGTTCAGAAGGGTCTGTTGTTAGGTTTAAGATGTCTTGTAAACACTGCAAATCCGTGTTGTTTTTTAATTTAACTTCTATTTCTATTAAAGGTGAGGGATTGCATCATGTATGTAAAAATCTTGAGAAAATGGGATACAGATTAAAATATAGGGATGACTATTTTGCTAAATTAGTCTTTGAAGGTAAAATTATCATAGATCAGGAAGAAGGTATACTCAATGAACAAATGCGTGATGTTTTTAAAGTTCAGAAAAAAGAAATAGAAAAAAGAGATTTTGGTAAGATGGAAATTGTAAAAGACCATGGTCACACAATTGGAATAAAAATTGCAGATTTAACTGAAATATTAACCCCTAGACCCAGAAGGGACTTGTGTTGGCTTTGTGGCAAAAAAGACAGCGCGGATATATCTCTTTGTCTTGTTCTTCCTCTTCATAAAGGAGTTCCAGTAACGAATTATTTTGCCAAATATACTCTTATTCCCCAAAGACCTTCATATTTTGAGCAGTCTATTACTCCTGTCTCAACATACTTCCTGAGATGGGTTCATCACTGCTCTGAATGTAAAGGGGAAATAGCGTCAGCTGCTTTTAACAGAGCGTCTTTTGGAAGACAGGAAAACATACTCCCAGAAGATTGTAAGAACATCGAGAAAGAAGTCGCGAAAATTCTTCGCAGAGAAAATTATGAAGATTTATTGTTAGAAAAAGACATGTTAAGTCTAGAAAATGGAGAAATAGTTAAAACAAACAACAGAGAGAAAGCTCTGTTCTTTATAGATGAAAATGGTAATCTATATAATCCTCGCAATGAGCTTGTGCGTAAAGAGAAACTTAGAAGCAGGTGTCCTTATTGCCAGAGCTCTAAGTGCAGAGAAATTAGATCCATGGTGGCAAAAAAAGAATTTGTTCGAGTAAAATTTAAGAATACATTTATTTTGTTTTCATATCCTGTGACTGCTCAAATGTGTGTAAAATGGAAAAAAATATTCCTTACTGCGTGTTCAAAAGTTGCAGCGTTTCAAGTGATAATAGAAGAAAATCAGTTAAGGTGTAATTTTTGTAATGCGTTATTCCCAAAAGGTGATTTAGAAATTAAGAAGACATCACCGCTTCAACCCGATGGGAGCAGTGTAATATTTGAGATAGAATGTGGTCATTGCAAAACTATATTGTCTATAAATTTTTCAATTTCATCTTACTCTAAAAATCCATATAAGGATGCATGTGAAAAACTTGAAAAAATGGGTTATAAATTGAAGTATAAAGGTGAATATATAATGAAATTAATCCTTGACGGCAAAATATCTCCAGAACACAAAGACGGAGTATTTTATATTTCTAAACAGGAGGCTGATGAAAAAGTTGCTTTTATAACCTTGGGATACGATTTTTAACGGGATAGGCCGGAAGGCCTAATACTTCCTAATTGCATTTAGTGTGCGATGTCTACATAATCCGTTAGGATTATAAAGGACTAGTTGGTTCCAGGTATTTTATTTTACCTGGAATCGATTAGTCCTTTTTTGTTTATATGGACAAAAAAGGCTAACTTGAAACAGCAAAGAGAAAGATGTGGGAGAAAGAGAAAGAAGAGTTAATAATAAATAAATATCTTCCTTATTATTAAGAAGGGAGAAGGAGGCGAATATGCCAAAGGTGATTATCGAGACTGATGATGGCAAGCAGATGGAAGTGGGGAAAGTTGATAATGACATGCTTAAATGGATTGGCGAGATTGTGTATTTAGAGAATCGAAGGCGATATGAATTGGAATTAATAAAAACTAAGGAAAAGTTTAAAGTTGGAATCAATGTGAGATTGCAGAGGCAGTATTGTATAGGCAAAGCATCGGAGCTGCTAGATAAAAAAGGAATAATTGTGGCGATAAAGAAAAAGAGGATCGCAGTAAATTTCGGGGGAGGTAATAAGGAATGGAGAGTTCCTCCAATGATGTTGGAGCTTGTTTAAGAAATTAAAAAGGAGGTCAAATGAAGAGATGGCAAAGGAACTGGAAGTATTCCTGGAGGAGAAAAGGAACATATTTTTCAAAAAGAAGAGGCTGGGGGCGAAAACAATGGTTAAGGAAATCCCCTACAAATGGATTCAGTTCATATGGCCTTAGCCTATTAGGATGGGCACAAGAGCAGCGGTTAAAGAAATTTGCCGGGTATCCTATAAAACCCTTTTGTCGTCGCTGGCTATCGCCGAAGGAAAAAGTGTATGTTGGTCCGCCACCGCCTCTGATATCTTATCCAAAGAGTTTAGTAGTAGAAAACTCTGGGCGAAGTCAATGGCTAAAGAAATTAGGTGGACAGCCCATAAAATCTTTCACTGGAGGCTGGGTGAGGCCCGGAGAGAAAATTTCGGTCGGACCTCCTCCGCCTCCGTAGCAGACAGTTGCAAAACCAATTTGCACAAGCAGGAAAGGAGGCACTAAATGAGAGAATTTAATAATGGAGAAAGAAGGATCGTGCAGCATGGGAACGCACCTATGATGCGCGGTCCTCGTATCATTGAAAGGAAAAGAATTATTGAAAGAATTGTCTCCAATCCTATTGCCGAAGACGGAAAATTAATCGACGTCGTATCGACAACTTTTATGGATGCTTATGGCGGAATTTATGAGGTTCAGGAATTTAGACTGAGGTACTATGATTGTGGTCACCTCTCCTTCGGACGGAAGAATTTTGGGGGTATTTGTTTCAATGGATGTATTGTTTGTAATTCTTGTATTACGAGGTGCTGTGAATGTGGTCGTTTGGCTTGCAGTCGCTGTATCACCATAGAAGAAGGCAAGATTTATTGTAACAGGTGTAGAGGAGGAGGGCTCCTTAGGTTGCTGGGATTTAGATAGGAGGAGAAGATGCTTAACTTCAATTTCTTTACAGCGCCACCCGATCTGATTAAGAAGGAAATCATAGAGCCGTTTCATCTCGACATGGATCCTGTAATAATAGGATTGTGGCAGAGTATTGCTCTTTATCCTGAAAACATGGATCGTCGAAGACAATTGTATGCCCGGATTGCTCCTGTATTGCAACTGGCAGCAAATGAGGAAAATCACTTCAGGCCCATGCCAATACCCGGCGAGGTTGACGGACCAATAAGGCTGGCCATATCTGCCCTAGGCCATGAATCAGGCGGTTTTTTCGGGTTATACCCTGAGGAACTGATGAGGGGCTGCGTAATCATGGGCTACAGGGGCACAGGAAAAACAAACATCCTTTACCTTATTATAGACAGGGCCAACCGGTGCGGTATTCCATGCATCGTTTTTGAAATCAAGGAAGACTGCAAGCACTTGATCAGACGCTTGCCCAGCACGATTGTGCTGGATTGCAGAGGCGATAATGCACTGAAGTTCAACCCTATTGTTCCTCCGCCAGGGGTCAGCCTTGTAAATCGCATCGTAACCGTAGCCGAGATAACAGCCCAGTCACATAGCTATTTTGACGGCACGGCTAATTATTTTATTGACCATGCTAATAAATGCTGCAAGGAGTTCGGTTCTTTTGACGAAAATACTGAAATTAAGAATTATCCCGATTTGCGTTACATATATAATTCAATAAAAAGTAAAAGGGAGCTTAGTCTGTCCAGGGATGCCCGCTACAGGGAATCAGCCCTAAACAGGCTCGAGTCCATACTTTTCACTGGCGGGGACATGTTTAACTGTAACACTGGCCATCAACTTGAAAAAATTATTGAAAGGCATAACGTGGTTTTTCGCCTGACGTCGCTGGGAGAAAAGGGGAGGATCTATCTCATAAGCCTTATCCTGAGCTATCTCTTTCAGTTTAGGATAGCAAATCCCGACAAGAGGCATCTCCCTGTTTTGGTAATAATTGACGAAGGAAACGAGGTTTTTAACAAGTGGTTGGAGGAAAGAATTGGCAGCCTTATGATTTCTTCTCTTGCGCGCCAGGCCAGGGAATTTAACCTCGGGATTGTTGTAACATGCCAGGAGATCGGGGCCTTGTGCGATTCGGCAAAAAATGTCTATACGCAGATTCTAATGAGGCTTCCTGAGGGCAGGAACCTAAGGTATGCCAGCGAATCCATGGGTTTGACCAGGGAACAATTGGAATTTAATTATCAGCTGCAGACAGGACAGGCTATTATAAGGCTTGGGGGGAGATATGATAAACCGTTCCCTGTTAAATTCCCTCTTTACAGGATAGAAAAAAATGTCACCGATGGAGAAATCATTCAACACATGAGAAAATTTGCACCAGAATTGATATACAGGCCAGTGTTTACTCTCCCTGCTTCTGTCGAAGTCGTGAAAGAAGGGGTAGATATCAAAACAAAGAAGGTGGATAGAAAGACAATTGAGCGAGATGAAATTGCGATGCCGGATGAAAAAGCGTTCCTTATGGATATCTATAATAGGCCATTTATATCAATCACCCAGCGCTATAAAGAAAAGACATTATCAGCAGGACGTGGAAATTCAATTGTGAATTTATTAGTGAGGAAAGGATTTTGCAGGAAGATAGAAATTTCTCTTGGCGGTAGAGGCGGGCTAGCTAAATATTTAGAAATTTCTGATAGTGGATACAAAGCGATAGAAATGCCAAAAAAGGTGTCACTTGGAAGAGGCGCCGGATTCGAACACTGCTTCTGGCAGTGGGATATATTTGAGTTGTTAAACAGTATAAATAAGGAATATAAAAAAGGTTGGAGGATAGAGATCGAGCGTAATATAAAAGAAAAATTTGTAGATATTGCAATCGAGAGACAAGATGGAAACATTGTTGCCATAGAGGTAGCAGTAAGTGCTGTTAATGAAAAAACAAATCTGGAAAAGGACATTAAAGCAGGATGTTCCCTTGTCGTTATTGCCTGTAAAAGCAAAGATGTTTTTGATAAGGTAAAAGAGATTATAGAAAACACGGATATTATAATGAAAGAAAAAGTAAAATTAGAATTGGTGCAGGATATCTTAAGGAATAATTTGTTGGAAAAATTGATTGAGTCAGGAGGTGGTAACAATGTCTGATAATATGGCTAAGAGAAAAGCAATTGCCGGGTTTTCAGTACTTGCAGGTGCAGCAATGGGGCCTATAGGGCTTCTTGTTGGACTTGTCGGAGGCGCTGCAGCTCTTTTGGTAAACGATTTGGACGAAGAAATAGATGATGGAAAAGACTCAGATAGAAATGAAAGTCCAAGTTATTTATCAAACATACCATTGCCAAAATACAAGTTTGAGGATTATCCAATCATTAACAAAAATTTAGACAAAGAATTTCCTTGCAAAATAAGTAAACCAGAATATCTTCCTCAGCATAGTTTATTAGATGATTATCCTAAGAATTTTTTAGATGAAATTAAAAGAGAGTACGAGAGACAAGCAGCCAGGGATTTGGAAAATATCAGAGAGGAGATAATTCCCAGATTCCAGCAAACCCAAGATTTTGCACCAATTTCAATTCAGCCTATGGAAATTCAACGCGATGGAGCATTAGAGGCGTTGGAAGAAAGCACAGAAGTTTTTTCATCAGGAAATGGAAAACGTATGGCTAAATTAAGGAATGAATCATATTTTTCCAGACACGGCAGGTAATTTAAAAAAAGGAGGTGGAATAACATGAGAAACGAAGGAGCGGGTACTGTAATAAAGGGTGGCCTTATAGGAACTCTTTTGGGCTTGCCTTTAGGGCCGGGGGCTGCTGCGGCAGGTTTTGTTGGCGGTATATTTGCCGGGCTTATCCTGGGAGGACTTGGATCTCGTTCATCAGGTCGTCCTGAAGTGGGGCTCAGGGAAGAGGAATTAGATTCAATGCTTTTCTCTGACTTGCCACAGACAAGATATGAAGAGCGGATTGACGAGGATAGCAATCCGGCATTACCAGGTGGTGGAGAGGAAGAACGTCCAATATCAGAAGAGGATTTAGAGTAGGAATCAGATGTTGTTAATTAGTTTCTGTCGGTAGTTTGTATTTGTGTTGGAAATTCTAAAAGAAAGGAGGTGAGTGAAAATGCCAATGATAGACGTAAGAGGACGACCGCGCGAAATATCACAGACGGTTTCGGGAAGCAGACTCAGGGAATTGGTTGATGCCGGGCCCTCAGAAATTCCAATTCTGGATAATAACAGAGACTTTGAACCAATTGATTGTGACAGAAGTTATGACTTAAGGGACGGAGATTCAATCAGAACGGTCCATCAGTTGCGAAATGGCTAAAAGGTGTTCTGTGAGGGGGAGAAGAGTCGGTTTCTTCTTCCCCTCATGAATAGGAGATTTCCCATGCGTAATTTGAACCGATTGGTAGTAGAAATCAGAAAGCTTATCAGCATGTTTGGCAGAGATAATATAGAATTCGATGAAGAAGATGGTTTATGGGTGAAGATACTTAATTATTCATTGAGAAACAGTAAGGTAAGATACAACCTTTTTTACATCACGATTTTTATACATATTCCAGAACATTACGACGACGAGCAGCCAGTAGTCTGTATGGTTGATCTTGACCTTAAGATGAATAAAGGGCATGGCTGGGAAGGACTGCCGCACACACATGATAAACCTGAATGGGCAAAACTGGGATATCAATGGGTCTGCTTCGAACCAGACGGGCTAGGCAAAAGTATGGGATTAGTGAGTTTTGTTGAAACAATAAAACTATACTTAACGAATCCAGTTAAATACGTTGATATTTGTTCAAGGTATTAAATTGATAAGGAGGCAGCCATGTTGAATTTAAGAGATGAGAACTATAGGATTTCATTCTCGCATAATCAGTTTGAGGCAGCTATTGTAACACATGGGGATGAAAAGGAAGATGTAACATACAGCGGAGCGTTTGCTACAAGAGTAAAAGGAGTAAGGAAAGATTTGGTTAGATATGTTCTTGTTCCAGATTCAACTGAAGTGGACAGGGACGAATATTTTGTTGAACCTAACCCACATTTTACGTGCAAATTACAGAATTTATTCAGAAAAGAAGGCGCTAACACTGTGGTTAATTTACACTGGCATAAATTTACCGAGTCCGGCAAGCAGCCTAATTTTTTTTCTGAGGATGACAGATGTGCGTTTGCCCTCTTTGAAAATATTTCCCAGTTCAATCCATCAATAAGGGTGGTCCAGATAGTATTTGGGGCAAGCATAAATTATTTTAAGGCAAGATATATGGATAAGGATAAAAAATTTGTTTACTTTGATTCTATTGAAATTGTGGGACCTCAGGGAATAAAAATTTTAAATTCCGGTAAGGAATTCGATGTTCAAATATCAATTAATGATTTCAAAGAAATTTTCAGGAAGAATATTCTTGCATTTGGAAACGAAAATACATCGAAGATTTCAAAGATAAAAGTGGCAGTTGTTGGTGTTGGTGGTTTAGGTTCAGGCATAGTGTACCAGATGGCCAGAATAGGATTTGAAGATGTTATTTTAATGGATTTTGATAGAATTTCAGAAGATAATTGTAACAGATTTTACGGAACTGATTTACCACAAAAAGCGAGAGGTAAACTAAAAGCTGAATTTGTTATGAAAAAGTATCAATGTTTTAATCCAAATGCCACTGTCCAATGTTATTATGGAAGTGTTTTGGATGAAAAAGCAGAAGAGATTTTAAAAGAAGTGGATTTGATAATCATGACAGTAGACAATGATGGGACGAGGGTATCTCTTAATAGTTTTTGTGCTCGGTATGGAAAACCTCTTGTGAATGTATCCACAGGCATATCCATGGATAAGGATGGCAGTTTGATAAAAAGTGCGGGAACCCAGATTCAATGGTTTATTCCCAGAGAATCTGAGTATCCCTGTCTGAGATGCCATGGTTCGATGGATGAAGAAGAAATCCAGATGGGATTAATGTCAGAGGAATTAAGGGAATCGAGAAAAACAGCAGGTTATATTGAAGGTACTGACCAGAATCCTGCTCCTCAAATAATGCCTCTTAATGGGATAGGCATCGGGATTGCCATGTGGGAAATTTGCTGTTGGATATGCGGAATCAAAAAACCCATCCCTTGGCTTTATTATGATGCAATGGAAAACAAGTTGATGAATATAAAAGTTAGTCAGAAATCGGATTGCACATGTTGCAGGTTAAATGAAGAGAGCATTCTTGCTACAGGCGATTATAAGCCTAATCTAAAAATAAAAATTTTAAATAGGTAGGGTGAAATGAATTGGAAATATGCCTTATCATATATTGAGGGATGCTGTAAGAGGTGGGAAGCCTTCAAGAAAGAGTTTAAAGGCACAGAGGAAGAGAAAAAAATTCTTGAAGAATCCTACATGGTTATATTTTTTCCCGATGGTAACATACAAGTCAACCTTCAGGGATTTTCTCCTTCGATAATGGCACTTTTCCATTCTGGAGTTTTCGATCCCTCTTCTTCCAGTAAATATTTTCTAAGTTTAATCAGAGAAAAACAGAGGCTGAAAGAAGAAATAAAACGAATAGAACAAATGATAGAAAAAATAGAGAGAAAACTTTTATCCATTAATACAGATAATCTGGAATTAAGTCCTTTTCATATAGAACTTAGATTTAAAAGCGTTGATTATAATTTAATTCAAAAATTAAAAGAGTGGGAAGGTTGCAATCAGGAGAAGACTGATAAAAGTCCTGCTTCAATTAGAATTGTTTTGAAGTGAGTAGTTGTTTTTGAAAAATGGCAGGTGGAATAAAATGGAAAAAAGGTGTATCTCCACACTTGGGGAAAATAAGTCATCTAAGATAAAAAATGATAATTCTTCCTATCCACAGGAGGTTAGAAGGAGAAGGGGGAGGGGAACTATCAAAAACTTTACCCTGGGAGAAGTGCGATTTGTGGAGGACCGGCTTACTCCCCATGCAGTGGATAGTCTTGTGACATTTATAATGCGATATGCGAAACAAGATAAGAAAAAGAAATGAAGATCAAGACTTTTAACAGGTTTTTTTGAGAGAATTGAAGAAATCAAAGAAATTATTTGATTTTTTACTCTTTTTATGATATATTATTATATTCAGTAGATTTATTACAATGGAGGAATAAAAGTGAAGGAGATAGAGGAAGAGAAAGAGAAACCTATTCGGGCCGCCATTTACGTTCGGGTTTCTACAGCGGATCAAGCCAAAGAAGGAATTTCTTTAGAAGAACAGGAACGAGTCTGCCGGGATTTCTGCAAAGCTAAAGGTTGGGAAATTTATAAGGTCTACAAAGATGCAGAATCCGGGAGAAATATCCAGCGCGAAGAACTCACCGAATTATTTAAAGAAGCTCAATTGCGATTATTTGATGTTGTAGTTGCGCACAAACTTGATCGGATGAGTAGAAGTCTCATAAATATGTATGAGATTGTAGAGAAGCTTAAACAGTTGGATATTAAGTTTGTTTCATTTACGGAGTCTTTTGATACTACAGGTTCTACAGGCAGGTTGATGTTTAACATACTTGCTTCTTTTGCAGAATTTGAAAGTGACAGGATCGGAGAGCGGGCATATATGGGAATGTTAGGTAAAGCAAAGGAATGCAATTATAATGGCGGGACAGTTCCCGAGGGTTATAGAATAGTAGATGACAAGTGGGTTATCGATGAAGAAGGAGCTGCAATTGTACGATTTATTTTTGATTTATATTACAGCGGTGATCCTGAGACAAAAAAAGAAATGGGATGTTGGAAAATAGCTGAATGGCTCAACAAAAAAGGATACAGGACTAAAAAGCATATTACTAAAACAGGAAAAACATTGGGCGGGAAAGCATGGAATGCGGAAGCTGTAAGAAGTATACTTTCCAACCCTATCTGTTGTGGAACTTATACATGGAATAAATATCGAATTAAGCGAACGGGAGAAGGGGTTATTACTAAAAAAAGACCTGAAAGGGAGTGGATTATTAAGAGGGACGCTCTTCCCTCGATAATTCCCAGAGATATATTTGACGCAGTTCAGGAAAGGCTTAAATCAAATAGAAAAATTAATATCAGGGGAAGGCAAGAAAATTATATGTTCAGTGGTCTTCTGTATTTCCATCCCTGTGGAGTACGCCTGGAAGGATGGAAAAAGGAAAGAGAGGTATCAGAAGGAAAAGAATGCAGAGTAGACCGGTATTACCGTTGCAATCCACTGGTCTGGAAAAGGATACGAGGGCTCAATAAAGGCGAGATGCTCACTGAACATTGTAAAGATTGCAGGTTTAAATCTATCCGGCAGGAAACAATAGAGTCATTCCTGATAGAGCAGGTTAAGAATTTGAAGTATGATCTTCCAGAGATAAAAGAAGTGGTGGAAAAAATAAAACAGCGAGCATCAGGGGATATTGAGATTTTCGCTCAGAAAGAGCGAGAACTTCTCGAGGAAAAGAATTTATTGGAAAGTAAAAGAGAAAATTTGTATTTCTCTTTAAGAAAGGAATCTATTTCGCTGGATGAATTCAGCAAGCAAGTTAAGATGATTGTAGATCGCGAAAGAGAGATTGAGAGCGAGATAACTACTGTTCAGACGAAAAAGATGGAGACAGTCTATGCTGATTCTGACGCAAGCATAGCAGAAAATCTTATAGTTCAATTTGCCGATTGTTTTGACGTTGCTCCCAGCGATGCGAGAAAAAATCTTCTCCAGGCAATAATTAAAAAGGTGGATATTGAACACAACGGGAAGGTCCATATTACTTACAGCTTACCTTTGCATATAACTGAATCTTCTGGTGTGGTATCGTCAATGGCGGCGTACCGCAGTGGGTTTTGCCTCGACTTTCTAGTTTCTACCCAGATACCCATACTAAATAGAAGGATGAACTATAGAAATGCTTGATTTATATATGTTTTTATGAACCGAGCAAAATAATAGCACTCGGAGATTAGGATGGTTGGGAAAAAGGATAAGACAATTCTTTTGGGCTTCGAATGATAGACCCCGTTTACGAGGAGAGATTGTAGGCGGGGTTTTTTATGGCCTTTAACAAAGAATATTTATTTAAGGAGAAATCGATGGCAAAAGATAAAAAAGTACAAAAGGCTGAACGTGAATCGTTGAATATTAGGGACAAATTATTGGATACACTAAAAAAGACTACACCCGAGATATTCTCTGAAGGCA
>MNUO01000070.1 GCA_001871015.1 Candidatus Desantisbacteria bacterium CG1_02_38_46 | reverse complement strand
TTATAACCCCATGTGTTCCGGGAATTCGGACACCATCGTCTTTTTACAACACTCCCTTGTATTGTGTTATTCCCTTATCTTAACCATTATTTTTTATAGTATAACATAAAAATTAATTTTGTCAAGCCCACGGCATTTTTTGTGGAACTCCCAAGTTTTCTTCCCAATTCTATAATTTGTGCCTTTGTCTTTTTTAATAATGGCGCGAGAATTGAAATCGGATTCCCTTCCACTCCGCACTTTGTTCCAAGTTGTACTATTTTTTTGAAAGCGGTATAATAATTCGGTCTGCAGTCAGGATAACCGCTGAAGTCAATTGCATTTGCTCCGATGAAAATTGCCCGGGCTCTGATTGCTTCAGCATATGAAAGGGCAATGCTTAAAAAAATTGTATTTCTTGAAGGAACATAGGTGGGAGGAATTCTTTTTTCTGTTTTTCCGCAGTCGATGAGCTGCCGAAAAATCTGCAGAGCAATCTCTGCCACTACAATTTAACCTATATCAATTTGGGCAACCTTATCTATTTTGCGTCCCAGAAATTTCTGCCCTGCTCTCTTGAATCTCAGGGGATTGTCACTGACAAAAAATTTATGCCAGCCATTCCTCTTTTTTCCGTTAAATAACCCCTTTTCTTCTAACACTTTTTTACACTTTTCTGCAACTGCTCTTGCAGAATCAATCACGGCTACTCCCTTTCCCATAATTTTTTTAATTACGCTTTTAAGCATGGGGTAGTGAGTGCATCCAAGAATCAGAGCATCTATTTTCTTTCTTTTTAGCGGTGTTAAATATTTTTTTGCAATTAAAAGGGTTTCTTTTCTGTCAATCCATCCTTCTTCAACGAGAGGCACAAACAAAGGGCAGGATTGTCCAAAAAGAGAAACATTTGATTTGAACTTCCTTATTTCTTTTAAGTATGCATTGCTTGAAATAGTACTTTCGGTACCTATAACTCCGATTTTTTTATTTTTAGTGCACATCAGGGCAAGTTTAACGGCAGGACCTATAACTCCTATTATGGGGATAGACGGAAATTCCGCCCGCAATTTACCAAAGCTTGTTGCAGAAGCAGTATTGCAGGCAACTATCACAATTTTAACTTTCTGGCTCATCAGAAATTTTGTATTACTGCATGAAAATTTTTTAACGGTCTGAGGACTTTTTGTCCCATACGGGACTCTCGCCGTATCCCCGAAATAGACAATATCTTCACGAGGTAAACAAGCGAAAATTTCTTTTGCAACAGTCAAGCCACCAATGCCTGAGTCAAATATTCCTATGGGTCGCTTATCCATATTAATCCCTTCAATCATTTTTCATTTTTTTCTATCTTGCCAAATCTTTCGCCGAGATTGACCTTGTCTTGTCGGTACAAACTTTTTGAATTTGGACAAATTTTTCAAATTTTAAGACTTTCAATTTTTCTGGTCACTTGATGAAGTAAATTCTGATATGGGTAGCCAGCAGGAAATTTGAGCACACTTCGATGTTCTATCCTGATCAATCTTGCAGGGGTTCTCCTACTCGTATGTAGAATAATAATAAGGTGTTTTTGCCTCAAATTCGGCAGCGCAGGTATCAACGAGTTTAAAAGTGGGTTCAATTCTGTATTTTTTGCGCAGGTTCCTTACGGCGAGTTCGTCGCAACCGAGTAAGCGGGCAATCTGAAGGTCGCTGAAACCATATTCCTTGGCCTTTCTTAATAATTCAGCTGGAATTTTCGGTTTTTGACTCTCCGACTCTCTGATTCTATGATTCTCTGACTCTTTTCTAATTTCTCCTTCCAGTTCCACAATCTGTTTTATATTGTCCAAGAACCAAGGGTCAATCTTTGTAAGATGATGAATTTCTTCAATACCTAAACCTGCCTGAAAAGCATATTTTATATAAAAAACTCTTTTTGCATTCGGCACCCTCAATCTTTCTTTTATTTCTTCCAGAGTCTGTTCGCCAATTTTTAATTTTCCATTTTGCATTTTTAATTGAACAGGCATAAATTTATCATCCAGTCCCTGTGCTCCGATTTCCAGCGAGCGCAATCCTTTTTGCAGTGCTTCTTTGAATGTTCTGCCAATTGCCATGGTTTCACCTACAGATTTCATAGAAATCGTAAGGGTAGGGTCTGAACCTGGGAATTTTTCAAATGTAAAACGCGGAATTTTTACCACACAATAGTCAAGCACTGGTTCAAATGAAGCAGGAGTTTCTTTTGTTATATCATTGGGAATTTCATCAAGTGTACATCCTACAGCGAGTTTTGCAGCTATTTTTGCTATTGGAAACCCGGTTGCCTTGCTGGCAAGTGCTGAACTGCGCGAGACTCGCGGATTCATCTCAATAATAACCATTCTGCCATTTTCTGGATTTACTGCAAACTGGATATTTGAACCGCCTGTTTCCACGCCTATTTCACGGATTACCGCAATTGCGGCATCGCGCATTTTCTGATATTCCTTATCCGTTAATGTTTGGATTGGCGCAACTGTGATGCTGTCTCCGGTATGAATTCCCATAGAGTCAAAGTTTTCAATTGAACAAATAATGACCACATTATCTTTGATGTCACGCATCACTTCTAGCTCAAATTCTTTCCATCCAATTACGGATTCTTCAATTAATATTTCACTGACCATACTTTCTTCCAGTCCCTTGGATGCAATTGTTTCAAATTCTTCGATATTATAGGCTATTCCTCCGCCTGTCCCACCGAGAGTAAAGCTCGGCCGTATTATCAGGGGGAATCCTATTTCCCGAGCAATGGAAAGCGATTCCTTTGTATTATATGCCTGCTTGCTTCTGGGTAAATCCAATCCTATCTTTAACATTGCGTTTTTGAACAATCCCCTGTCTTCGGCTTTTTTAATTGCCTGCAGGTTTGCACCTATCATTTTAACATTGTATTTTTCAAGAATTCCTGATTTGGCAGCTTTTACGGCAACGTTGAGCGCAGTTTGCCCTCCGAGGGTTGGAAGCAGGGCGTCGGGTTTTTCCTTGACAATGATTTTTTCAACAAACTGAGGCGTGATTGGTTCAATATATGTATGCTGAGCCATTTCAGGGTCAGTCATAATTGTGGCGGGATTGGAGTTAATAAGAACAACTTCAAAACCTTCGTTTCGCAGTGCTTTGCATGCCTGCGCTCCGGAATAATCAAATTCACAGGCCTGGCTTATAACAATTGGTCCTGAGCCGATAATCAAGATTTTGTGAATGTCAGTGCGCTTAGGCATAATTTTTTATTTTCCCATCATCTGCACAAATTCCTCAAATAGATATCCCGCATCATGAGGGCCGGGAGAAGATTCGGGATGGTATTGAACCGAGAAGATTGGTAATTTTTTATGTCGCATTCCTTCAAGGGTGTTGTCATAAAGGTTTATGTGTGTTATTTCTATCTCATCTTTATTTAGTGATTCAATGTCCACGCAAAAACCGTGATTCTGTGCAGTGATTGCAACCCTTCCGGTTCTCAAATCCTTAACAGGATGATTTCCACCGTGATGGCCAAACTTCAATTTATATGTTTTCCCACCAAGTGCTAATCCCAGTATCTGATGACCAAGGCAAATGCCGAATATTGCCATCGGTAGTCCATCGTCCATCGCCGATCGTATTAAATCTTTTACAGTATCCACTACATACGGAACAGCAGCGGGGTCGCCAGGGCCGTTGGACAAGAGAATTCCATCTGGCTCATACTTTAAAATTTCTTTTGCACTTGTTCTTGCAGGGACAGCAGTAATATCGCAGCCCACTGTGATGAGACTGTTTAGGATATTGTGCTTGGTCCCACAATCCAGAACAACTACCTTATAACGTGTAGGGTGTAAGGTGTTATGTGTAAGGTTAGTTTTTAAACTATTGAGCGACTGAACTACTGAGATATTTGCTTCCCATTTATATGTTTTTTCGCAGGTCACTTCTTTAACCAGATCCCTACCAATCAATCCATGGGATGCTTTCACTTTTGATATGAGACTGTCCACGTCCAGGTCTTCAGTTGAAATAACTGATTTCATTGCTCCAGCACTTCTTATATGACAGGTTAGTTCTCGTGTGTCTATTCCTTCAATACCCAGGATGTCATGTTCTTTTAAAAATTCATCAAGACTTATTTTGCCCCGCCAGTTTGAAAAAATACGACTGCATTCCTTTACAACAAATCCTTCTACAAAGGGTTTACGAGATTCAAAATCTTCAGGACTGACTCCATAATTTCCAATAAGAGGATAAGTCATACAGACAATCTGTCCCTTGTAGGAAGGGTCGGTGAGAATTTCCTGATATCCGGTCATACTTGTATTAAATACAATCTCACCAAATCTTTCACCGGTTGCACCGAATGGTTTTCCTTTAAAGACAGTTCCATCCTCTAATGCGAGAATCGTTTTCATCTATTTCCCTAATTCTTCCGTCAGTATTATTGCTTCTGCAATTTCCTTCATTGGCTTACGCATATTCATACTTTTCTTCTGGATTCGTCGGAACGCCTCTTCTTCACTTAGCCCTTGCATCCTCATCAGTATTCCCTTAGCACGTTCTACTATTTTCCTTGTCTCCAGTTCTTCCTGAATTTCCCGGGTTTTGAGCATTAATTGTGCATTTTCTATAACAACAGCAGACTGATTTGCAATAGTTGTAAGTAGATTTATTTCTTTTTCGGTAAAATTGTGCGGGGAACCCGTATAACAATTGAGCACTCCAATTACTTTGCCCTTAATACTCAAGGGTACGCTGAGCAATGAACAGAGCCCTTCCATTTCAGCAATCTCACGGTTGATATATCTTAGGTCCTCCTTGACATCGAGTACTGTGATGGGTTTATTTTCTTTTGCTACCTTACCTGCAATCCCCTCACCAAGTTTAATAGGGTCTTTCCTTCTGTAACTTTCACTCACCGATTGGGTTGTTCTAATGACAAGTTCTTTTTTTTCATTCAGAAGTAATAAAGAGCATATCTTTGAATCAACAATCTCAGCCGTAATTGAGACAATAAAATTCAGCACATCATCCAGGTATGTGTATGATGTAATTGCCTTGCCAATTTTGGAAAGTGCCTCAATCTGTTTTCCAGATGAGAGTGTTTTCATCGCCCCCCTCCAACTAAATTTTGATAGCAGGTGTGTAAATAGAATCAATCAGCGATGCACATCCCTTTTTCTGTTTTAGTTCTTCATCGTCAACGATGTTTACATCCAGCAGGTCTGTTAATCCGGCAGTGCCATTTCCTGCCAACTTTTTGTATGCCCGCAAAACTTCTGCTTTTAATTTCCTTATGTAGTGCAGAAGGAGTTCGTTCTTTTTCTGAACCACAAGGATTAGATCAACATCTGATGTGGAACCTGCCCTGTCCTCCAGTGTACTGCCGAAAATATAAACTGCTTTAATTTCACGGTAGTTATTAAGCAGATGATTGGAAATCTGGCGAGCCAGGCCATAGCGGAATGTGCTGTGAGTCCACTTATCTCCTCGACGCAAATCCGATATTCCGGAGACCCTCCAGCTTGCTTTTTCCTGGCAGAACTGAAGAGCCTCCTTTATTAAAATACTTGCTTTCATTTTAAAATTTTCTCTACTTCCTTCCAGTCAGACTCCATTACAAATGGAATACCTGAAATATCAGATGCTTCACGAGTCAATGCCACTATATCGTCTCTGGAGATATGTTTTAGGGCAAATTTTCTTGCGCCAGCCATCAACTGCTGCAGCCCGGTGGTGAGACGCTCGTAGTAGGTGTACATTCCAACGGCACCAGTAGTCATTTTCTCAAAATCCTTGCCATATTTTTCCTTCAACTTTGCTGCACCGAAGAAAACCTGGTCTAGAGTTTTACCGTATTTTTGAAACTCTGGTGGAACTTTCCCTTTCTTTACCATTTCTCCGACAGTGTTTCCAACCATTGCTGCAGCTATTGTTGCCCTGCCTATGCAGACCGCTTTAATGTAAGGTGCACCCAAAGCAAATGCCTTGAACACATGGTCCTCAAGAGAAAATCCGCCAGCCATAGCACAGGGTGGAATGTACGCACCTTTTTCATCAAGTTTCTTAAGGAATTGATAGAGCAGACACTCCAATTGCACTGTTGGAATACCCCATTCATTCATCATTCGCCAGGGACTCATTCCTGTGCCACCACCTGAACCATCAACTGTCAGCAGGTCAATTCGAGCATTGGAGGCAAATTTCACAGCCCTTGCCAGGTCCGCGGGGCGATAAGCACCGGTTTTCAGCGTGACATATTTTGCTCCCAGTTTCCTTGCCCGCTCCACTTCCTTGTAGAATCTTTCTTCATCTACCATCCCCAGTCGAGAGTGTCTCTCAAATTCCTTAAAATCTCCATCTTTGAATGCCTTCTGTGCTACAGGGTCTTCAGGGTCAGGATATACAATGTAACCTTTTTTCTTCAGTTCCAGAGCTCCCTCGAGACTGGGCAATTTAATTTCTCCGCCAATGTCCTTTGCACCCTGCCCCCATTTCAACTCTAAGGTTTCAACACCGAGTTTCTCAATGGCATACTCTGCTACACCGAGGCGCGTGTCTTCCACATTCATCTGCACCGCAAGTGTCCCATATCCCTTGTACCAATTCTTGTAGATTTTTACGCGCCTTTCTAACTCAGGAGATTTTACAACTCTCCCTTTTTTAATTTCACTCTGGGGGTCAACGCCACAAACATTCTCTCCAATCACAGCTATTGTTCCGCAAATTGCTGACCCGATGGCAATCGATTCCCAATGAAGTCTGGCAATGTCTGTGGAACCAACCGCAGCAGTGAAGTAGGGGACTTTCAATTTAATACTTCCTTTTGAACCGACTTCAGTTGAAACATCTACTGCTGGGAAAATTGCCTTATCCGAGTCCGCAGGTAAACCCACTGCTCCCACGCAGGTTCCCTGAATGTTGAAGTGGGATAAATCTACCGGATAATCCTTTTCCGAACCAGCAGTCATTTTACCAAAAGGCTGGGGATAAAGAACTTCTCTTCCCCTGATTGCGGATTTACCAATTTCACACAGACCTACGCACCCATCAAGACAGGTGACACACATTCCTGAACCAGGGTTGTAGGCAGTGCGATTCCTTGTTCCAGTTGCTGGACTTGCATTTGCTCTACTGAATGACATCTTGCCCTCCTTTTTGTTAAAAATAGATTACACAGATTCTGAAAGAGATAAGAGTGGTACTATTGTGACACTCTAAAACAAAAAAAGCCTTCCTGCCATGAATTGAATAGTTCATGACTGTAGAGGTCATTCTCTACGGAAGACATCTTCGTCGCAAAGTAATCGCTACCTTGCGTTTGGAGCAACCAATCTTGTGTTCTTAAAAAACAAAAAAAGCCTTCTCTCCCTACCTCGGGAAAGAAGGCTGCTTCGCCTTACAACACTTCATTATGTCAAAATCCATTATAGCACATTTTTATCAATTTGTCAAGTCCACGGCATTTTTTTGTTCTGAAATTTTGCTACAGGAACTATTTTGACATTTTATCGACGTGTCCCACGAGAAACAAGGTTCTGTCGCCCGAGGCGACAGGTTCTTATTTTGACATTTTATCGACGTGTCCCACGAGAAACAAGGTTCTGTCGCCCGAGGCGACAGGTTCTTATTTTTCTATTTCGCTTGTCAGTATTATTGCTTCTGCAATTTCCTTCATTGGTTTGCGCAGGTCCATACTTTTCTTTTGAATTTTGCGGAATGCCTCTTCTTCTGATAACCCCTGTTTCATCAGTATTCCCTTTGCGCGCTCAACCAATTTTCTTGTTTCCAGCTCTTCCTGTATTATCCTGGTCTGTACCAGTAACCTGGCATTCTCAATAACAACTGCTGCCTGATTTGCCACAGTGGTTAGAGTTTCTATTTCACCCTTTGTGAATTTGTGCGGTGTAGAAGTATAAAGATTTAGCACTCCGATAACCCCTCCCTTTACACTTAGGGGTACGCTGAGCAGTGAACAGAGTCTTTCTTTTCTTGCAATTCCCTGATGTAGATATCCGGGATCTTCTTTTACATCAGGAACAATTATTGGCTTTTCTTCCTTTGCTACTTTCCCAGCAATGCCTTCCCCGAGTTTTAGGGGAGGTTTCTTTTTATACTCTTCACTCACAGCCTGGGTTGCTTTAAGAACCAGTTCATTTTTTTCATTCAATAGCATTAAAGAACAAATCCTTGAGTGCATCACTTCTGCTGTAACTGTAACTATAAGACGTAAAATGTCCTCTAAATATAACTTTGAGGAAATTGCCTTGCTTATCTTTGACAATGCTTCAATTTGCCTGGCATAAGAAGTCTTTTTGCTCACCGTAGTTTCCCTCCTTTTTCAAATTTGTATTTGGAAATTTTTTCTTTTACAGAAACAGAGTATCTTCCTGTAAAGCAGGCGGTGCAGAATTTGCCTCCTGGAATAGGCATTGAGTCAAGCATTCCACCAATGCTTAAATAACCAAGACTATCAACGCCGATACGTTCACCTATTTCTTTTACGCCGAGAGAGGAAGCTATGAGTTCTTCCGAGGTGGGAAAGTCAATTCCATAGAAACAGGGATACCGCAGTGGAGGGCAACTCACGCGCATATGTACTTTTTTTGCACCTGCTTCACGCAGTGCTTTAATCCTTATGCAGCTGGTTGTTCCTCTCACTATAGAATCTTCAATTACTACTACGCTTTTTCCTTTTAATACTTCGCTGACCGGATTAAGTTTTATTTTAACCCCGAGGTCCCTGATTTCCTGTGACGGCTGAATGAAGGTTCTGCCGACATAATGATTTCTTACCAGTCCCATCTCAAATGGAATTCCGGACTCCCTTGCAAAACCCAGTGCTGCATAAGTTCCTGAATCAGGTACAGGAATTACAATATCTGCTTTTGCTGGATGTTCTTTTGCGAGACGCTTTCCCAGATTTTCTCTTGCAATAGAAACATTTCCTCCAAATATATTACTGTCAGGACGGGCAAAATAGATGTATTCAAAGATACAAAAAGAGTGTTTATTGTTCGTGAATGGTTTAATTGAATGCAGTCCATTCTCATCAAAAAATACAATCTCTCCCGGTTCTATTTCACGCAAATAGTCTGCATGGATGAGGTCAAGGGCGCAGGTCTCAGATGCAACTACATATGCCCCGTCAATTTTTCCAAGACATAACGGACGAAATCCGCCTGGATCTCTCGCAGCCACGAATTGGTTTTCAGCTAAAACCAATATGGAGAACGCACCTTTTAATTTCGTCAGGGAATTAGCAACTTTTTCTTTAAAATCTCCTTTGGATTTGGCAATAAGATGGACGAGCAATTCACTGTCCATAGTGGATTGGAAAATAGAACCTGAGGATTCCAGTTTTCTGTGCAATTGTATGGCATTGACTATATTTCCGTTGTGTGCTACTGCCAGTGAATTGCCGAAATATTCAACTATGAACGGCTGAGTGTTTTTTATAGTTGAAGAACCTGTGGTTGAATATCGCACATGTCCTATTGCGAACTTTCCAGCGAGGGTATTCAGGGTTCCACTTGTAAAAACTTCACTTACAAGGCCCATTCCGCGCCAGTGTCTAATGTTTTTGCCATCTGAGACAACTATTCCAGCACTTTCCTGACCCCGATGCTGGAGTGCATACAATCCTAAATATGTGAGTCCAGCAGCATCTTTATGGCCAAAAACCCCAAAAATTCCACACGAGTGTTTTATCATTTGGCTGCTTTAATAAAATTCACGAATAAAGGGTGGGGTTTGTTTGGTCTGGATTTGAATTCCGGGTGAAACTGGACAGCAATAAACCAGGGATGATTATTAATTTCCACAATTTCTGCAAGTTTCTTACCCCTGCATTCTCCTGTTATTTTTAATCCCTTCGATTCCAAAATATCTCTGAATTCATTATTCAATTCATATCTGTGACGATGTCTTTCGAAAACCAGATTCTTTTTATATGCACGGTGGGCGAGGGAACCATTTTTGATTTCGCAGGGGTATTCTCCCAGGCGCATGGTTGCGCCCTTCTGTGTTAATTTTTTCTGCTCGAGCATCATATCAATTACAGGATATTTTGATTTCGCATCGAACTCGATGCTATTTGCTCCTTTCATCCCGCATACATTTCTTGCGAATTCAATCACGGCACACTGCATTCCCAGACACAATCCAAGAAATGGAATTTTATTTTCACGTGCATAACGCACCACTTCAATTTTTCCCTCAATGCCCCTTTCACCGAAACCGCCCGGAACAAGAATTGCATCAGCATTTTTTAATTCATTCTTCAAATTTTTATTTTCTACATCCACATATTTTATTTCTGTGCTCACACCATTTGCCACACCTGCATGTGTAAGTGCTTCCCAGATACTCTTATAGGCGTCTTTGAGGATTGTGTATTTACCGGCAACAGCAACCGTAATTTTTTTCCTGCATTTTTTCATTTTATTTAATAATTTTCCCCAGTTGCTTAAATTGCTGGACTTCCCTTTTAAATTTAACATTTCCAGAATCAACTTATCCAGACCCTGTTTTTTGAGCATTACAGGAACTTCGTAAATGCTGAAGGACACATCTCTTTCTTCCAGAACCGTTTTTTCCTGAACGTTGCAAAACAGGGCAATCTTTTTCCTCATACTTTCTGTAAGAGGTCTCTCTGTGCGACATATTATAATCTGCGGTTCTATACCAATCTCTCTAAGTTTAGCCACGCTCTGCTGTGTTGGTTTTGTTTTCATCTCTTCAGCAGCACGAATATATGGTACAAGCGTTACATGAATATAACAAACATTGTCCCATCCTAAATCCAATCTGAATTGCCTGATTGCTTCGAGGAAAGGCAATCCCTCTATATCCCCGGTTGTCCCCCCAATTTCTGTAATGACCACATCGTAATTATCTGCAATTTTTTTGATTCTTGATTTGATTTCATCAGTTACATGCGGAATTACCTGAACTGTTCCTCCAAGAAATTCTCCTTTTCTTTCCTTTGTTATAATTGTGTTGTAGACCCTGCCAGTTGTAAAATTGTTGTCCTGAGTCAAATTGACATCCATGAATCTTTCGTAGTTGCCCAGGTCCAAGTCGGTTTCAGCTCCGTCATCGGTCACAAAGACTTCTCCGTGCTGAAAGGGGCTCATTGTTCCTGGGTCCACATTGAGGTAGGGGTCTATTTTCAATATATTTACGCGCAGCCCGCAATTTTTCAGTATGCATCCAATTGATGCAGCAGTAATTCCCTTACCCAGCGACGAAACAACCCCACCGGTTACAAAAATATACTTAGCCATTTTTACTCCCACTCAATTGTACTGGGTGGTTTTGAAGAAATATCATAAACCACGCGGTTTACACCTTTCACTTCATTTATAATCTGATTTGAAAGTCTTGCAAGTAAGTCATAGGGAAGGCGTGCCCAGTCAGCAGTCATTGCATCCTCGCTTGTAACTATTCGCAATGCCACAACATTCTCGTATGTCCTTTTGTCTCCCATCACACCCACAGTTTTTATTGGAAGCAAGACCGCAAAAGATTGCCACAGATTGCGATACAGTCCTGCTTTCTTCATTTCTATAATAACCCGCCTGTCAACTTCCCGCAGAACGCCCAGTCTTTCTTTGTTCACCTCTCCAATAATCCTCACAGCAAGACCTGGTCCAGGAAATGGCTGGCGACACACAATTTCTTCAGGCATTCCAAGTTTCATACCAAGTTGCCTCACTTCATCCTTGAAAAGATCCTTGAGTGGTTCAATCAATTTTAACTTCATTTTCTCAGGAAGCCCCCCAACATTGTGATGTGTTTTGATACGAGCGCTTGGTCCACCAAAGGCAGAGCAAGATTCAATCACATCAGGATATAATGTTCCCTGTGCAAGGAATTCCACTTTCCCAATTTTTTTGGCTTCTTCTTCAAAAACGCGGACAAATTCATTCCCTATAATCTTTCGCTTGAGTTCCGGGTCAGTCACACCCTTAAGTTTTTTTAGGAATCTCTTCCCTGCATCCACATATCGCAGATTCATTTTGAAATGTCTTTTGAAAACTTCCTTCACTCGTTTTCCTTCGTCTTTGCGCAATAACCCGTTGTCCGCAAAGATGCAGAATAGATTTTTACCAATTGCCTTATGAATCAAAATCGCACAAACAGAGGAGTCCACACCGCCGCTCAATCCGAGGACGACCTTACTATTACCCATCTGCGATTTAATATTTTTAATTGATTGTTTTATAAATGATTCCATTGTCCATTTGCCAGCGCATCTGCAGATTTCATAAAGAAAATTGTAAAAGATATTCTTTCCATATTGTGTATGGACAACTTCAGGATGAAATTGAACTGCCCAGATATTTCTTTCTCTGTCAACCATTGCAGCAACATCTGTATTTTTGGTGAAGGCAATTTTTACAAAACTATCCGGCACCATTAAGACAGAATCTCCGTGACTCATCCAGCAGACAAAATCCCCGGGCAAACCCCTGAATAATTCTGTTTTTGTTGATACTGAAATTCCTGTATTTCCATATTCTCCTGCTTTTGCCTTCCGGACCTTTCCACCCAGGATATCTGCTATAACCTGCATCCCGTAACATATGCCTAAGATTGGAATTCTGAGGTTAAAAATTTCTGGGCAAGGTTTAATTTTTCCTTCATATGTGCTTGCAGGCCCACCTGTAAAGATAATGCCTTTTGGAGAGATTTCTTTGATTTTCTGCAAGCTTGTGTTGTAAGGCAGGACACAACAAAATACCTTGTGTTCCCGTACTCTGCGGGCAATCAACTGTGTATACTGCGAACCGAAATCCAAAATTAAAACTGTCTCCTGCATCTTTCTCCTGCTATCTTAATAAAATTTTTTAAAAACATCACTCCATCCTTCCCGCTTTTTTCTGGATGAAACTGTGTTCCAAATACATTCTGTTTCCAGATTATTGAAGCAAATTCAACTCCGTAATCAGTGTTGGCAGCAATTACTTTGTTGTTTTGGGTCGAGGGTGTGACGTAATACGAATGAGCAAAATACATCCAGCAAGGGTCAGGTAATCCTTTCAAGATTGGAATTTCTTTTTTGCATTTGACCTGGTTCCAACCCATATGCGGTATCTTCTCTGTCCGACAGAAACGCCTGACCTTTCCTTTTATAATATCAAGCCCTTTGCAGTTACCTTCTTCGCTTTCACTAAACAATAACTGCATTCCAAGGCATATACCAAGGAATGGTTTGCCTTCTTCAATTGCTTTTTTTATAACAGGCACAATTTCATATTTTGAAAGATTTTTCATTGCCTCTCTGAAAGCACCGACTCCTGGAAGCACAATCGCATTTGCAGAGCCAATCAGGCGCGGGTTGTTGGTTACTTTTACTTTTGCGCCCATTCTTTCCAGCGCCTTGCTTATGCTATAGAGATTTCCCATTCCATAATTTATAGCCACAATCACAATATCCTCTTTAATGCGTGTCTTAAAACAAAAAAGACGCTTCTTCTCCATCGAAAAAGCGCCGTTGCTTTTGTTTTAATTATACACAAAATTAAAGATTTGTCAACTTTTAGAGCAGATGTGCTTGACTATTTAGCCCATGTGTGATATAATAGAATTTAAATACTATAATAAAAGGAGAGCGATATAAAAAATGAACATAGAAAAGAGAATCTTAATTGTTGGAATAATTTTATGTATAGTTCTTACCGTTGGCATAGCAGGTTATTCTGTTATTGAGAAAGGGTGGACATTGTTAGAAGCCCTTTATATGACGGTAATAACTGTTGCAACTGTAGGGTTTATGGAGGTTAAACCACTTTCTGATGCAGGAAGGATTTTTACTATCTTTTTGATATTTGGAGGTGCAACACTCCTGGTTTATGCAGGAAGTTCGTTGGTTGCTTTTGTAGTGGAAGGTGAACTTACAGGTATTTTATGGAGGAGAAAAATGGAAAAACAAATTTCTCAATTGAATGGTCATTATATAATATGTGGTACAGGGAAAACTGGAAGATATGTTGTGGAAGAGTTTCTTCAAACTAGGATCAAGTTTGTGGTTATAGAAAGTAATATTGAGCAACTGAAGAAAATATTGGGATTTGAAAATTTGCTGTATATCCAGGGAGATGCAACTTCTGATGCAACTCTTCGGTTGGCTGGTATAGAGAAAGCAAAAGGACTTGTTAGCGCACTGCCAGAAGACAAAGATAATTTGTTTGTTACCCTTACTGCAAAAAGTATCAACCCGAACCTGCGCATTGTTGCAAAGGCTGCAGAGGAGGAAACGGGCTATAAATTGAAGATAGCAGGTGCAAGTTCTGTGGTTTCCCCTAATTATATAGGGGGTCTAAGGATGGCATCAGAAACAATTCGACCCACAGTAACATCTTTTCTTGATATAATGCTCAGGGATAAAGATGCGAGGTTAAGAATAACAGAGACCCGTGTTGGAGCCAGCTCCAAATTTGTGGGCCAAAAACTCGGTGAACTTGAGATACGCCAGAAAACAGGCGCGCTTGTGCTCGCAATCAAAAAAGGTGATACAGGTGGCTATATTTATAATCCCCCTGTTGATGAAAAAATGCAAAGCGGAGATACATTGATAGTTATGGCAACGCCAGAACAGATGGAAAAACTTAAAGAATTTACGGAGGCGGAGTAGTTAAAAATTGGTTCGCTAGGTATTGACACAGGCTTTCGTTATCATTTCTGAGAGGATTATGATTGTAATTGGTTTGACAGGTGGTGTTGGGGCAGGAAAAGACGAAGCTGCCAGAGTTTTTAAAAAAATGGGTGCAGTGATTATAAATGCAGATGAAGTTGGACACAGACTTCTTGAGAAGAGCACCCCGGTATATCAAAAGATAGTAAAATTATTCGGCTTGGGAATTCTAAATCCTGATGGAGAAATAGACCGCAGGAAACTTGGTAAAATAGTCTTTGGCAATCGCAGGAAACTCAAATTATTAGATAGAATTATACATCCGCTGATGGAAAAAGAGTTTAGAAGAAAGTTAATAGAATACAGAAATAAAGGTGTGAAAACTGTCGTTCTCAATGCAGCTGTTCTTTTTGAGGCAGGATGGGATAAATTGGTTAAGAGAACAATTCTTATCACTGCTCCAGAGGAATTGCGGATAAAAAGACTTCAAGAAAGAGGTATTGATAGAAAAAAAGCAATTGCAATAATTTTTTCCCAGTGGAGTGACGCAAGAAGAAAGAAGAAAACAGATTTTATAATTGAAAATGACGGTTCAATTGCAAGGTTGAAGAAAAGAATAACTGATTTATGGCAGGTTCTTTTGCAATCTGTGGTCAGGAGGTTTTCAATGTTTACACAGGCAAAGAGGTTGCAGGTTTTGCCGCCATATCTGTTTGCAAAACTTGATAAGATGAAATCGGAAGCAATAAAAAAAGGTGTTGATGTGATAAGTTTTGGCATCGGTGACCCGGACATTCCCACACCGAGGCACATTATAAAAGCACTTCAAAAAGCAAGCGAAAACTCTGAAAATCACAGGTACCCTTCTTATGAAGGAATGCTTTCTTTCAGGCAAGCAGTGGCAAAATGGCACAGAAAACGTTTCGGCGTAAGACTTAATCCTGAAGACGAGGTCCTTTCACTCATAGGTGCGAAAGAAGGTATAGGACATATTCCACTCGCGTTTATAAATCCGGGTGATGTTGTGTTTGTTCCGGAACCAGCCTATCCGGTATACAGAATTGGAACCATTTTTGCAGGCGGTATGCCATATATGATGCCATTGCTGGAAGAAAATAGCTTTCTGCCGGATTTTTCCAAAATTCCATCAAAAATTTTAAGACGTGCAAAAATGATGTTCATAAACTATCCGAACAACCCGACCGCAGCCATTGCACCGAAAAGTTTTCTTAAAGATACAGTAAGATTTGCAAAAAAGAACAACATCATTGTCTGTTATGACAATACATATTCAGAGATGACTTTTGATGGTTATAAGGCACCCAGTATCCTTCAGGTTCCGGGAGCAAAAGATGTCTGCGTTGAATATAACTCACTTTCAAAAACTTACAATATGACCGGCTGGAGAATCGCGTGGGCTTGTGGAAATAGGGAAATTATTGCTGGACTTGGCAAAATTAAGACAAATTTGGATTCAGGTGTTTTTCAGGCAATTCAGGAAGCAGCAGTTACCGCGCTTTCCTCAAGCCAGGAATGCGTGAAGAAAAATTTAAAGATTCTTCAGGAAAGGCGAGATATTCTTGTCAGCGGTCTTAAAAAGTTGGGGTGGAAAGTAAATTTGCCCAAAGCCACTTTTTATGTATGGACTTGTCCCCCGCGTGTTGCTTTCGCACTTCCAGAGTGCCTACTTTCGGTCAGAAAGCAGCGGGGGGCGAGGAAACTTTCCTCAGTACAGATGTGCGAAAAACTTCTTTCAGATTGCGGAATCCTTGCTACACCAGGGGTTGGATTCGGTCCATCAGGCGAGAGCTATCTCCGTTTCGCTTTAACCGTTGATAAAAAAAGAATCCGGGAAGCAATTGATAGAATGAGGAGGAAGTTGTGAATTTAGAAGAGCAGTGGGAAAAAGCACTTGGTTCTACCCAGGTATTGAGGTTCCGGCTGCCTCACCTGGCTACTCTGCATAGTACAGAAGTTCCGTACATTTTCCTGGCGGAGTCGCTGGTAAATTTAGGGGACACTGTTGTGCGCCGCGGCAAGGTTTTAGTGCATAAGCCCGCGATTATACTTCCGGGAAACCTGCCACAATTTGAGGGTTTTGGATTTGAGGATAATTTGAACGTAAATGAAGAAACACTAAAGACATTTTTTCTGGTAAGGGGTATTTCATTTCCATCTTTAAAATTCAAAAATGAAACTTCAAAGGTGGATGTTTATGAAGGTTCGCTACAAAAAGCAATAGAGCATTTTAAGGATAAACTGGAAAGGTCCGAAGATGTGCATGTCGGTTTAATCGTAGGTACTGCAGATTGCTGGCAGTTTTCTATAATTATTTATGCAGGGATGCTTATGGCTAAATCCGTAGATTCTGATTTGAAATTGTTTGAGGAAAAATTAAAAAAATGGCAGAACGATTAATAGTGGACACACTGGAAAAGGAACTTCAATGGGTGAAGTAGAATGGGACAGGAGATTAAAAAAATTTATTTTTGTGGACCTGGCACTTGCGCTGCTTTCTGTTTTTTTTCGGTACGCTGGTTGTTATAAAAATTTTTCCCCGTATACTATTTTTAAATCCGTGGTTGTCTCTTCCGGGTGCGATAATCTGTGCTGTGAAACCGATTTACGTTTTCTGGTTTAAGGATGAGTTTCCTGAAAATGCCCACACTGAAAAAGGAATCGGTTGGACCAGGCGCACCAGAAAATTCATACTTTTTGACGAAAAAATGGCCCAGGGGTCACTCGCTCTTTTTGTAGTAACGCTTGCAAAGTATTATCCAGAGGTATTCAGTATGAGCCTGTGGCTTTCGATTCCGCTGACGATAATATGTGCCTATTACCCGCTGTGGGTGTTCTGGGTGAAAGATGAACCAAACAAATGAAATTATGACCTTTATGATAAATATTAAGGACAAATCTTGACAAATAGTCGTAATTGGGTTATAATACATCTAAAAGTCTATTTCATTTAATTAGCAAAATGGCTAAAAAACTGAATTGGTATATTATTGAAAATGAACTGATAAAGAAGGGCTTTACTATCTTTACCCCGAGAGACCTTCAAAGATTATTCCATACTTCTGAAGTCTCCATAAGGTTCCTTCTGCACAGATATTTTATGAAAGGAATGGTAGGCAGACTTCGCAAAGGATATTATTTTTTTCCATCTTCTCCCCCTTCCGAACTGCAGACAGCAAATGCTCTCTATCGTCCTTCATATATTTCCTTTGAATATGCACTCGCTTTTTACCATATTATTCCTGAGGCCGCATACTCTGTTACTTCGGCAACAACAAAGCCAACACGCATTTTCCAGCCTCAAAACAAGACTTACGAATATCGGACCATAAAAAAGGAAGTTTACTTTGGATATATTCCACACAGGATCGGAAACGTTGTTGTGCTTATTGCTGAACCTGAAAAAGCACTGGTGGATTATATTTATTTTGTAGCACTGGGCAAAAAAACATTAAACGAAAGGTTTTTATTTAAAGGATTACAGACAAAAAAAATTATGAAATATGCAAAAGTCTTCAAAAATAATAGGTTGCTTGAACTTTTAAGGAAAATTTTATTATGACACACCCACGACGTTTGTCTAACGAGAAACAAGGTTCTTGACCCGCCACTAATTATTGGCGGGGAAAGGTTCTTATGATTACTCTAGAGTTTTTGGAAAATGTTTCTGTAAAAAATCAAACCAACGTTGTCAATGTTATCCGTGAATATTGTCAACATCTTTTTCTGTCATATTTTTATCAAGAAGATGATTCAGAGCAAGTACTTTTTAAAGGAGGGACAGCATTAAAAATTATTCATCAGAGCCCCCGGTTTTCAGAAGACCTTGATTTTTCTGGATTCAGTATTTCGTTTAAAAAAATTGAAGATTTATTGGAAACCATTTTATCAAAAATGGAAGGTGAAGGAATTGAAACGGATATTGTTGAATCAAAAAAAACAACAGGTGGATATCTTGGAGTAATTCATTTTCAAATTTTTTCATATTCACCACAGATCCAGTTGGAGATTTCTCTAAGAAAACAAACTTCTGTTAAAGGAGCAACTGCCTTGATACATAGCGAAATCCTTCCTCCATATACTCTTATTTATCTTCCTGACCATATGTTGATAAAAGAAAAAATTAATGCATTGCTGGAGCGTCAAAAACCAAGAGATTTTTTTGATCTATATTTCATATTACGCAGCCGAATTCCAGGCGTAGAGAAAATCAGGCGAGAGGGTGGATTAAGGCATAAGATTTTAAAGATATTAGAAGAAAAGAAGATTGATTTTAAAACCGAGCTGAGTATTTTTCTACCGAGAAGTTACCATCGTCTGTTACCAGAATTTAAAACCATATTAAAAAAAGAAGTGGAAAAGTGGATGTGAAACAAAATCTGCCAGGACACAAATTATGAAAAAAGTGGTGATAATCGGCGGTGGGGCGGCAGGGATGATGGCGGCAGGCCGTGCAGCTGAATGCGGGGCAAAAGTCACTCTGCTGGAGAAGACTGATTCCCTGGGCAATAAATTGCTGATAACAGGAAAAGACAGATGCAATTTTACCAATACCGCACCGCTTAAAGAGTTCATTGCGAAATTCGGTAAAAAGGGAAGTTTTCTCTACCATGCTTTTTATAATTTTTTTAATGAAGACTTGAGAGAATTTTTTAAGAAGTTTAACGTTCCTTCAAAGGAAGAGCGAGGCGGAAGAATATTTCCACAGTCCGACAAATCTGAAGATATACAGGGAGCACTTGTTCATTATATTAAAAAATCAGGCGTAAAGATATTGTTAGGGAAAAGTGTAAAAGAAATTATCCGACGCGGCAAAAGTGTCTGTGCAGCGAAGACTAAAGACGATGAAATTATAGAATGCGACAGAGTGATTTTATGCACAGGTGGGATGTCTTATCCGGGGACAGGTTCAGCGGGAGATGGATATAGAATAGCAAAAAAATTAGGACATACCATTGTCCATCCGCGCGCTGCACTTGTGCCGCTTGACACAGTTGAAAAATGGACAAATGAATTATCTGGCTTGACGCTTGAAAACATAAGTGCTAAAGCAATGTATGGACAAAAGAAGATTTGTGAAGAATTTGGGGATATGCTCTTTACTCATTTTGGAGTTTCAGGACCGATAATACTTTCAATGAGCAAAAAGATTGCCGAAAGTCTGGAAAGTGGAAAGGTGTTTTTGCATATTGATTTAAAACCAGCGCTCAGCTTTGAAAAGTTGGATTTAAGAGTTCAAAGGGATTTTGTGAAATATTCAAACAAGGCATTCAGGAATGCCCTCGATGATTTACTCCCCAAAAGTCTGATACCTATAATTGTTAGACTTTCAAATATCCTTGAAGACAAACCTGTTCACTCGGTTACGAGAGAAGAAAGGATTAAATTGGTAACGCTGTTTAAAGACCTGAGACTTGAAGTTTCGCGTGCACATCCTATCGAGGAAGCAATTATAACAAGTGGCGGAGTGGCACTGGAAGAAGTTGACAATCATACAATGGAGTCAAGACTTGTGAAGGGATTATATTTTGCAGGTGAGATTCTTGATTTAGATGCGCCAACCGGTGGTTATAACCTCCAGATGGCATTTTCCACGGGGCGGATTGCAGGAGAAAGTGCAGCGAAAAAATGAAAAAAGAGAAGTTGAAGGAATATGTTGGAAAAAGGAATTTTGAGAAGATGCAGGAGTCGAAGTATAGGGTCATGGAGTCAATATGAAATACGGAGAAAAAGCTATTCAGGATGCGAAATTAGAATCCTGGCCTAACAAAAACCGCAAGAGGGATTATATAATAGAAATCAATTTACATGAGTTCACCTGTCTCTGTCCGAGGAGTGGGTATCCGGATTTTGCTACGATTCGTGTGGAATATATCCCTGACAGAAAAATAGTGGAGCTCAAATCTTTGAAACTTTACATAAACAAATTTCGCAATGTGTATATTTCCCACGAAGAGATAACAAATAAAATTCTTGATGACCTTATTCAAATTCTGAAACCGAGATGGATTGAGGTTACAGGCGATTTTAATCCGCGCGGAAATGTAAAGACAGTAATCACGGCACGCTATGCAAAAAAAGGTTTCAAATTTCCTGCTGTACTCAAAAACGTCAGAAAACCGCAACGAGGATAAAATGTCCGATTCAAGAAAAGAGGCAGATAAAATTTGTAAATACTTCTATGTAGACTTGTATTTCCACCCCGTATGTGGTGCGCCAGAGGATTTTAGAAATAAATGCGGCATGTTAAGTACTGAAGAAGGAATGGCAGGGTTTGGTCCTGACCTTGACGTAACCGAGATGCAAAAGTTTGTGCTTTATCGATGCGACAAATTAAAACATTTGTGTGACAGGACCGGACATTTACCATCAAAAATAGCTTTCAAATACCGCAGACAAATTGATAATGAAAATTTAGCGGCAGTAACTTACAACTTTATTGAGGATGAAATGCGGGTTCATGCAAAAATTGGTCGCAATGACCCCTGTCCGTGCGGCAGTGGTAAAAAATACAAAAATTGCTGCGGAAGATAGAGGAGAAGGGTGAGTAAGAGAGAATCACTCAACATTCCTGAATGGCTGAAGTTTAGCGGTGATAGACAAAAATCACCGGTGTATTTCATAGACATCCGTGGGAAAAATCTTAACCTCAATAATCCACAAGTTCAAAGAGAACTGAATCAGAAGCTCAAAGATGTATTCAAAAAACTTAACCCCGGTAATTTTAAGGGTCCTGGAGTCATAAAGGTGCACCCAGGAGAACCCAAGAATATTACGTATCTGCTGCCTGAACTTGTTCAAGCAGACATTTCCTTTCTTAAGGAAAAAGGGATTAATTGTGTAATCGGAGATACAACTGTAATTTACTCTGGACCACGTGGAGGGGAGAGCAACCCTGGGGGTGATGTTTCAGCCTATACGAGCGTTATAGAGCATAATCGCTGGAGCCAGAAACACACCGGAGTTCCATTCGTCATACTCGACAGGCCAATAACTTCTGTGCCGGGAGTAATTGAATTTAGCGAAGAAGAGGTATTGCGTAATATTGATTCGCCGGGATATTACCAGAACATATATATTGCTGGCGCCATTGATAAAGCAGGCGTTATTTTCAACAATGCACATCTTACACTTCATGGACTCAGCCCCCTTGCATTGTGCGTGAAAGGATTGGCAATGGGAGGAGCAGGAAGAAAGGGGAAATTACAGATACATGCAAATATTATTGTCAAGATAAATAGTGAATTGTGCAAACGCTGTGGCACCTGTGCCAAGAATTGTCCTGGTCAAGCACTGAGGTACAACAAAGAAAAAATCCCAGTTTTGATTGAAGAAAGATGTATGGGTTGCGGAGAATGTCTTTCTGTGTGTCCACAAAAAGCAATAGAGATGGTTCGTCGGGGACCAATAAAATGGGGGAAAGGAGCGGATACCTTTCCGAGGCGCCTGGCTGATTTTCTTATAACCCTGCTGAATGGAAGATGGGAAGGGCTTGTGAATGTGGGGCACCTCTACACAGTTACTGCTGATTGCGACTGTAATAACAGACCACAAAAACCAATTTTTTCTGATATAGGTATTATTGTTTCCAGAAATCCTTTTGCACTGGATATGCTTGCCACAAGGTTATTTGAAGAACAGGCAAAAAAAGACAGGGCAAACTATAGCCTGGGCAATTA
>MNUO01000072.1:6838-10093 GCA_001871015.1 Candidatus Desantisbacteria bacterium CG1_02_38_46 | reverse complement strand
GCGATGAATCGATAATCTTCGGTAATTTTACCCTGTTTTTTCAAGGAACGATACATTGTTTCAACTCCAGAAATGACTGCAGCAGCATTCTCAAATGCAACATGAATCCAGGAACAATTCCAGGCAGTATATGGATAGATAGTAGTAGAAACCTCAAGGCAGCCCGTGGCAGAAACAACCACTACGGGCGTTTTGGCTGCGGCAAGTACCTGGCGAACAACAATTGGTGCACCACAACCTGCACAAAGACGGTGCCCGCCAGTCAATATTTCAGGCTTTGTAGTCAATTCTTTAATATTAGCCATTGTATTCCTCCGTTAAGGGGACAGTCCCCCCGCTTGTCTGCGACAAGCAGACGGGGGGACAGTCCCTATTCGCGCACACCAAGATATTGCACCAATTCTTTAATCTTACCTGTTTGCACAATTTCGCTTAAATCCGCATAAACTTTTTTAATATGGTCAAGGTTAATATCTCTTCCGCCCAGTCCATAAATGTAATTCACGACAGGAATTCTCAAGCCCTCTGGAAACTGGTAATTGAAAAGGCTTGCACAAACTTCTTCAAATAAAGGACCTCCCAGTCCCCCGAATGTATCTGAACGGTCAAGCACTGCAACCGCTTTTAGATGTGAGAGCGAATTGGCAATTTCAGCTGCAGGAAAAGGTCTAAACAACCTTACTTTCAGCAATCCAACTCTGAGTCCATCATCCCGCAATTTATCCACTACAGTTTTTGCTGTTCCTGCTGTTGAACCAAGAACTACAATACCAAAGTCTGCATCATCCATTTTATATTCTTCAAATAAGCCATATTTTCGCTTTGATACTTTCTCGAAATCTTTTGCCACTTCAAGTACTACACCTGGAACAAATTTCATAACCTCATGCTGCTGCCTCTTTTGTTCCATATAATAGTCAAACAATTGCAATGGGCCGTAAGTCACTGGATGCCCTGTATTCAATAGTGAATGCTCTGACTTATATTCGCCTATAAATCGCTGCACAATTTCATCATCCAGCATTTCAAACCTCTCCATCGCATGACTGATAATAAATCCATCCAGGGTAACCATTACTGGAAGCAACACACCCTTGTGCTCCGCAATGCGTACTGCCTGAATAGTATTGTCATAAGATTCCTGAACATTTTCAGAAAAAATTTGTATCCAGCCGGAATCCCGGGCGCCCATTGTGTCCGAGTGGTCACAGTGTATATTAATTGGGCCGGAAAGTGCCCTATTAACCACTGGCATTACAATAGGAAGACGATAGGAAGCGGCAATATAAACTACTTCCCACATATAAGCCAATCCTTGCGAAGAAGTAGCGGTCATTACCCTTCCTCCTGCTGCTGAAGCACCAATGCACGCACTCATAGCTGAATGTTCAGATTCAACACAGTTAAACTCAGTTTTAACTTTTCCCTGTGCAACAAATTCACTGAAATATTGAACAATTTCTGTCTGGGGAGTAATAGGATAGGCAACAACCACATCAGGATTAATCTGACGCATTGCCTCTGCCACCGCATCATCCCCTGTTTGAGCAATTATTTTTGGCATTTCCCCTCCTGAATGCTTCAGCAGACCAAGGTCTGCCACTACAGACCAAGGTCTGCCACTACAGACCAAGGTCTGCCACTACTATTTATTTTTCTTCTATGAGCATTTCTATTGCTTCTTTGGGACATTCCTTTGCACAAATACCACAGCCTTTACAGTGCTCCAGATCAAAACCTGACATTTTCTTATCTTTAACAATAATTGCGGACTCCGGACAATAAATCCAGCAAAACATACAATGAATACATTTATTTGGGTCCATTACTGGTTTAAGCGTTCGCCAGGAGCCGGTCTCATATTTCCGTGCATTGCCTGGTTCTAAAATCATCCCCCCACGAGGCATATCTTTCCAACCTTTTTCTTCAGGCATTTTATTCTCCTCTAACTTCTTCATAAGCCCGTTTGATTGCATCAAGATTTCCCTGAATAACTTCTTCCTTTAACTTTCCGCCAAACATTTTTTTGACTTCCTCTAAAACTTTCTCAAGAGTGACAAGTCCGGTTGATTTTACCAGAGCCCCTAACATGGGGGTGTTTGGAATAAATCTCCTCAAAGTTTCCATTGATATTTTAGTGGCATCGACTGTGTAAACCTTCTGGGACTTCAATCCCAGGTCTTTTTTTATATCCGCTGGAGATTTCGGACTATTCACAATTAAAACGCCATCTTCAGTCAAACCTTCGGTCACATTTACACTTCCAAGAAGTGTATGGTCAATGACTACTACTATGCCGGGGTTATAGACCTGAGAGTGTAGTTTAATATACTCATCACTGAGACGGTCAAATGCCTTTACTGGTGCGCCCATCCTCTCTGGACCATATTCCGGGAACGCTTGAATGTGTTTTCCCTCAGCAAGCGCTGCCTCTGCTAAAACCTTAGCAGCAGTAACAGCTCCCTGGCCCCCTCTTCCATGCCATCTTATTTCCACTATCTCTTGCATATATTTCCTCCATACAGTAGATTATACCAAATATATAATTTTTGTCAAGTTTCTAATATTTTGTCGAGTAAACTCGACCACTACATTTCCTTTCTTCCTTCCAATGCCATTGAGAGCGTAATTTCATCTGCAAATTCCAGGTCACCACCCACAGGAAGTCCATGGGCAAGCCGGGTAACCTTTACTCCTAAGGGTTTTATTAGCCTGGCTATATACAACGCTGTAGCCTCACCTTCGATATTCGGATTTGTCGCAAGGATAACCTCTTCTACCTTTCCTTTTTTTATCCTCTCAAGTAATCTATCAATGTTCAGGTCTTCTGGATTTACACCCTCTAAAGGAGAAATTGCTCCGCCGAGTATATGGTAAAGCCCTTTGTACTGCCTTGTTCTTTCAAATGCCACAAGGTCATCTGGCTCCTCCACCACGCAGAGGACAGAGTGCAAACGATTCTCATCCTGGCAGATTGGACAGGGGTCAGCTTCTGTAAGGTTGTTGCAAACAGAGCAGGACCTTATCTTCTCACGTACTTCTAAAATTGCCTGTGCTAACGATCTTGCCTCTTTTTCATTAATCCGCAGGATATGAAGTGCAAGTCTCTGTGCAGTCTTTGGCCCAATACCAGGGAGTTTATTCAACTCATCTATCAATTTTTGTAATGCCTTTGCGTAAAACATAAATACCTTACAGCAGAGTGAACTCTGCCACTACAACTCAGGACTTTAGTCCTGACATGTAACTCAGGAC
>MNUO01000072.1:0-6828 GCA_001871015.1 Candidatus Desantisbacteria bacterium CG1_02_38_46 | reverse complement strand
CTCAGGACTTTAGTCCTGACATGTAACTCAGGACTTTAGTCCTGACATGTAACTCAGGACTTTAGTCCTGACATGTTATTCTATTTTTTCTAACATTCCAACAATTTCACCAAAATTTGTCCCGATGGAGATTTTTACTGGAAGACGCCGGGAATCTGTGCTGAGCCACACTTTTACTTTTTCTTTTTTTTCAACGATTTTGAATGTATCAAACTTTCCAAACGCAACATTTACCATTTCCCTGGCTTCTACTATGGCTTCACAAGTCTTAACTCCATTGTCGGCAAGGATATTCAATGGGATTTTTTGATTCAAGCGAAGCTCAATACTCCTCAGGTAATACGGCATTGAAACAATATCGATAAGAAATAAAGGTATCTCAAAGGTTTGCGAGGAATTATCTCTTATAATTTGACCTTTACCTTTTTCAAGATCTAAAATCGCTATACTTTTTTGACGAAAGCCTCCCTCATTTAAATTCTTAATTAACTTTCTCAGGAAAAGATTGTCTTCATTTATAAATACCTCTACACGATTATCCATTTTATAAAATATTGAGAAAAATGGATTTGTCCTGGTATGGCTGATTATGTGGTAGACTGGATAGCTATCAACATAGGTTTTTTGGGCAACATGGATTATCTGGGTCCCTGCAGAAAATATTCCAACTTTTACATTATAAGTTAATTTTTCGCCAATTCTTATCTCGCACTGTCCGCAAAGCATGGGGACAAAACAAAAAAGCAAAAAGATAAAAGTAATCTTTACAATTTTGGAATAAGCAATTGCTTCCTCTTTAGTTTTCCCATTATAACTGAATAAACTCAAACCAACCTTCGCCATTAATTTAAAAGCTGTCAGAATCTTATAAAAAAACAGAGCAAATCTTCCGTAATGTTTTTGATAGTAATAATATTTCCCGCGATATTGTTCTACGAGTAATTTATCAAGATTTCTGCTGCTTGCTCCGCAGAGATGAATTGCACATGCTCCAGGAAAATAATATAATTCCCACCCCCTTCTCTTCATCCTGCGTGAATAATCCACATCTTCATTATAAAAGAAAAATTTCTCATCAAATAGACCTGTATCCCTTATAGCTTCATATCTTGCCATCATACAGCAACCACTGATCCATTTTAATTTGTGCACAGTGTTCGGGTTTTTTAAAAATCTCCAGAATCCGCTTCCCTGTCTTTGTAGTTTTCCATCAGGAGCAAGAACTTTAGGTCTAACTGCGCCCACTGAAGGATTTTGCTGGAGGAACTCAAGCATTGTTTTTATTGCGTTCCCCAACAATGTGGTATCACTATTCAGCATTAATTTGTACTTCCCCTCACTCTTTCTCAATCCCTGATTGACAGCACTGGCAAAACCGAGATTTTCTCTGTTTACAATCAATTTTACCGATGGAAATTTTTCTCTGACCATATGGATGCTATCATCAGTTGAGGCATTATCAACTACTATAACCTCCATTTCAATAGAGGATTCTCCTGCACTGAAAACAGAAGAAATGCAGTTTTCCAGAATCTTTTTCGTATTATAGCTGACAATTATGACTGAAACTTTAATCTCGCTCATTTTTTCCCTTCTCACTTTTCACTTTTTAATTTGTCCCAGCGGTTATACATCCAGTTCCAGTGGTCAGGATAAAGCGAAATGTATTTCTCTAAGACATCGCTGACCATCTGGGAGATAATGGCAATTTTCTTGTCTCTGTCCTGTTCTTTTAATGATTCCAGATTCAGGGGAGGTTCAATAATAATACAATGAGTGTCATCGGGATTGCGAATTATAAATACAGGTATAATTGGAGAACCAACCAGAACTGAAAGCACAGCAGGACCCTCTGGCAGAGAAACTTTATGCCCAAAAAATGTCCCGAATACCTTTTTCGATTCACCATGCTGGTCTACCAGCATTCCAAATACATAATTCTGCTTCAGTAACTTCACTAAAACGCGTAAATCTACATATCGTGAAATCACTTTTATGCCCTTGCTCTCCCTTCGGTGATTTAAAAAATTATTAGCAACGGGATTGCTCTGGACTTGAATTACTGTTGCTAACGAATGCCCCGTTAGGGAGAGACTTACACCAAGTAGCTCCCAATTTCCAAAGTGTGCAGTAACTAAAATAACTCCTCTATTCTGGGCAAGTGCTGTATCTAAGTGTTCTATTCCAACAAATTGCACTTTCTTACGCAGATTCTCCTTATTAAGGATAGGAAAGCGAAATACCTCTACCAGTGATTTGCACATTTTTTCTATACTACTTTTTACAATCTGGCATCTTTCTCTTTCATTAAATTTCTTGCCAAATGTTATTTTGACATTATTGGTCATGTAGTTATGATACCTGGTAAATTTCACTAAAAAAAGAAATGAACCACCAAATCTCGCACCTAAATATAATGCAAATTTCTGCGGTAAAATTACTAAAAAAGCAGTTAAAAGTTTTTCCAAAATTATCAGAAATACATTAAACATTTGTATTTTGCAGAATGTTTTCTTTTATGTACGAAGAAATTCGGTCTGCTGCACCAGCTGGACCCATTCTTTCAAATCCAATTTTTCTGGCATTTTCACCAATTGATGGATCATCTAGAATAGAAAATATTCTCTGCGCAATCATTTTCCTGTCACGGGGCACAATGAAAACCATTCCTCCCAGAAGTTTATTTTGGTCCCTCAAAAATGGAAGTGTCATCTGTGGACCTTTTCCTGAAAAAGCAACTACAGGTTTACCCAATCCAACCGCCTGCTCATTTCCTGTTCCTGATAGACCAATTATAGTATCAGCATTGTTAATCACATCAGCAAATTTATTTGAGATTATAATCTGTGAATGAATCCCTTTTAGAGTTGTTAGTGGTTTAATCAAAAAACCAATAATTCCCCTGCTGGATTCTTCAGGTTTTGTTTTTCTGAATTCCCAGTCTGAATCTTGACCTATCTTTTCAATTATTTCAATTTTAATAGATGGGGCAATTGCCATAAGGAATGCTGGTCCGCCATAATCCTTCTTTTGTGAGCCAGCACTGATTTCTTCCACTGCCCCTAAAATGTATTGAAAATTTCCATAAGCTTCATCTCTGCTACCTGGCAGCAATCCAACCACTTTTTTTGTCGCTGGAATTCCAAAGTCCTCTCCTGTAATTTCCAGACAGTCCATCATTACATTTCCAAAATATACAGCAGGAATTCCAAACATCCTCAAATTAGAAGCAGTCTTCTCATCCCTCGGGAATACAACCCTTGCGTAATGGCGCATAAACCATTTATCAATCCAGAGAAATTCGCCAATATAAACAGATTGAGCAGTAGAGACAAAAATTATTTTTTTTCCAGTAAAAATTCCGCACAGACTACAAAGAAAAGTGTCTCCTACAGCGATAACAAAATCAGATTTTCTGCCATCACTCCTCAGAATTCTTATTTGTTCAATGAATAAATCTAACAGACCTGCTTTAATATCCTTCAATAAATATTTCAATCCTAAACGAACGAATCCACCACTTGGCATAATCTTGCGCGAACCTAACACAGGTACATTATTCGAAATGTATGTTCCGCCAATGCCAGTAATTGGTAAAGCCTTAAAAGACAGGAAAGGTATTTTTTTTCTCAATTCTTTTATAATCTGGCAGGCAATTATATCCTCACCATGCCCATTACTTGCAAAAAAAATATTTAATGGCTTCACATCATTGTCATTGCGACTCGCCGCGGCGAGGTGGCAATCCTATATTAATTTTTTTCTTTCCTGGTAAAGATATCGTAAATATAACAAATAAAAATATAGATTGAGAAAAAGAGTGAGCAGAAGGTCCTTTTTATATCTGATTAAGAAAGAAGCAATTTTCTCTTTTGAAGGTAATAAAAAATTTAAGATGAAGCATGCTCGCTCTAACAAAAAGAAAATTGGTAAATTTTGAGTCATCCACCTCACCTCTAATGAAGGATGTTTTTTACAGAAGATTACAGCGCCAGTTGCTCTATTCCTCTCCCTTTTCTCCCGAGCGGGAAAATCTTCAAGAGAAAATCTCTTCTGATAGTGATAGCCAATTGCCCCGGGATTATCCATTACTCTTAAACCTAATTTCTTCAAACGGATTCCAATCTCCAGGTCTTCCCATCCATACTCTGTAAAATCTTCATCAAAAAGTCCTGCCCGGATTAAATATTTCTTCTTAATAGAGGTATTTCCTGTTGCAAAAAACGCCCGGGACATATCAGTAATTTTCTTTGATGTAGAAAATGGATTTTCAAGATTATATGTATGTATTACTGGACCACGAACAATCACTTTATCATACATCTTTTGAAATCTTATGTGCTCTTTTAAAAAAGAAGGTATTACAATAAGGTCGCTATCAATAAAAATTATCGTCTCAGCCTTTGCCTTTCTTATCCCTTCATTGCGTGCTCTTGCAGAACCACTCTTTTCTAATTTTATGTATATGCAGGAAGACGGTAGATTGAGAGATTTTATAACTTCAGGAGTATCATCAGTTGAACCATCATCAACCACTATAACCTCATAGGAAGAAGACGGATAATCCTGATTATATATTGCAAGTAAAACTTTCTCTAAAATTCTGCTTCGGTTATAGGTAGGTATCACAACGGAAAGATAAATAGAGTTCAAGGATTCCCCTTTTTTAGCAAAATCCATTCTTCGGATTCAAAAAGTTTGATGCCCCTGGAAAGCAATGGTAAATTTTTTTCATAAACTGTTTTATGGGTTATAAGAATCAAAGAATCCACAGAATTCCAAACTTTTGAAATATTTTCTTCTCCAACATCTTTAACTGGATTATCAAGATGAAAATGCAGGGGATCTCTCATATAGAGAATCCTGTCAGGAACAACACCGTAAACGACTTCTTCTTCAGGAATTAAATTCTTGGCCGAAAAAATGAAAGACTTAAAGTCAGAATGGTAATCCCAAAAAGGAACAAAAATAAGAGAAATTATCCAGCCACTATAAAAACCCCAGCCAAGTGTATTTAATATCATTTTTTTCCAGATCGAAAGTTTATTTCTAAAAAAATAAACAAAACTAAAAAAAAGAATAATTGAAGCATAGATTAAAGCAGGGATTGTCCAAAGAATATAATAATTAAATTTCAAAAACACAAATATGCTTGCTGTTACAAGAATTAAACCTAAAACTAAATAAACAATGCTACCCACTTTAAGAGAGAGTCTATTTGCATTTTCGTCTTTTATTGCACGTGGCAGATATGTTCCAACAGAAAGAGAAAGAAAAGGATAAAAAATAATAGCATATTGGTCAAGATGTGTCTTGATTAGAGTGAGAACAACAAGATTTGTTATTATGAAGCTTACAAGAATTGCACTCTTATCAGAAATCTTTATGTTTTTTATATCCTGCCATAGGGCCTGCAAAAGAAATACTGACCAGGGTAAAAAATTAAATAAGATTGAAATAGGGTAAAAAAATATTCCAGTTTTAGTATTAATTACAGTCGGAATATAATGAGTAGTCATTCTCCTAAAAATATGTTCCCCAAAATAACTATCAATGAAATCTTTACCATTTTTTACAATTTCATAAATATGCCAGGGTAAAACAATAACAACCATTAAAATAAGTCCTATGTATAAATATGGATTAGTAAAATATTGCCATTTTTTCTTTAAAATTATGTATGGAATAAACCCGAATACAAGTACAAGAGCCATTGGACCCTTCATCATTATTCCCAATCCCAAACTTATTCCAAAAAACATAGAAAAATATGGTACCTTTTCTGATTTTATTAAAAAATATGTCCCCATAAGAATAAAAAAGAGCAACGGAATATCCATCAGTGCTCCGTGTCCATATGTAATAATAGAAGGAGTGGTCAAAGTTACTAAACATGCAAAAAAGATGCTGTCTTTATCCTTTTCTTCAAAAATCTCTCTACCAAGAAGATAAGTAAAAACAATAACTCCTATCCCAAAAAAAACAACGGGCAAGCGTGCAGTAATAATATTCATTCCAAATATTTTAAAGAAAAAACCCATAATCCAGAACAAAAGAGGCGGTTTCTCATAAAAAGGTCTGCCCCACCTGGAAAAAGTCATCCAGTCTCCACTTTTAACCATCTCTTTGGTAACTTCAGCATAACAGGCTTCATCAGTTATACCAAAACTTCTTTGAATACCAATAATGAAAATTGGCAATGACATAAGAATAAGCAAAATAACGATTAAGCCATTTTTGGCATTTTTCATTTTATACCTTTTCTACTTTAATTCCTTCTTCAAGAGGTCTAAACTGGGTTTGATATAATTTATAATACAGCCCCTTTCTTGCCATAAGTTCCATATGCTTCCCCATCTCTACAATTCTTCCTTCACTTAAAACCACTATGCGGTTGGCATGGCGAACAGTTGAAAGGCGGTGTGCAATAATAATAGTAGTGCGTCCTTCAATTAACTTAGTCATTGCAATCTGCACGAGTGCTTCAGATTCAGAATCCATGGATGAAGTAGCTTCATCAAGAAGAATAATACGCGGATTTTTGAGAAGCACCCTGGCAATTGCCAGGCACTGCTTCTGTCCACCTGAAAGTTTAATCCCTCTTTCGCCAACAGGTGTATCAAAACCTCTTGGAAACTTTAATATGAATTGATGAGCATTTGCGGATTTTGCAGCCTGGATTATTTCCTCATCTGTAGCATCAAGTCTTCCATACGCTATATTCTCTCTTATAGTCCTATTAAAAAGCACGACGTCCTGAGGAACAATACCTATTTGTTTTCGCAGAGAAATGGTATCTACTTCCCCAAGATTATACCCATCTATCGT
>MNUO01000038.1 GCA_001871015.1 Candidatus Desantisbacteria bacterium CG1_02_38_46 | reverse complement strand
TGTGTTCTTCGAACTGGATGTGAATTGCCCCTGGAATTTTTGCCTTTGGAGATGTAGTTATGATTTTCGTATGATAGCATTGGGCGACAGATGGAAGTGATTGCATCAGACACTGCACATCCACAACCATTGCATCTACCGCTCCTGTAACAATTGCCAGTTCCTGCTGAAGGAAATTCCCAGCTATTGGTATTCCATGTCGCATAAGTATTTCATTTGCAGTGCAGCAGATTCCTGCTAAATTTATTCCCTTTGCACCTTTAGATTTTGCAAGTTCTAACATTTCTTTGTCCTGTGCTGCCACAACAATCATTTCTGAAAGGAGGGGTTCATGGCCGTGAATGATTATGTTGACTTCATCTTCTTTAAGCACCCCGAGATTTACCCTTCCAAGCAATGGAACAGGTGTACCGAACATAATATCCTGCAGTTCTGTTGCAATCATTGAACCACCCCATCCGTCAGCGAGTGCACAGCGTGTGCCCTGAAGCAGAAGATTTTTATAATCCTGGTCTACACCTATATGGGTGCGGTGCATTATTTCAACAATTTCCTTGTCAATACCACGGGGAATAACACCAAGTTCTTTCCAGATTGCCTGTCTTTTCAAAGGTGTTTTTTTAATAAATATAGATTCTCCTTCTTGCTGCCCAAATTGAGAGAGAGCTATATTGCCGACATCCAGGGCTATTTCCTCTAATTTGCGGTTTTCAATATTTATTCCAAAATCCATAGCAACCTGCAATAATTTCTGTTCATCTTTTATTTCATAACCTGGAGCTTTTCCACGTGCTGTTGTAATGAATAATTCTGCCACTGCTCTGCCGTGGTCTGAATGCGCTGCAGCACCTCCAGCGATCATCCGGACAAAATTGCGTGCAGCAATTGTCTCTGCAGTTGCACCACACACACCCTTTTGAGCACCTTCTTTAAATGGGTCAATTCTGCAGGGGCCCATTGAGCAAATTCTGCAGCAAATCCCGAGTTTTCCGAATCCGCACTGGGGAATTTGTTCTTTCAGTCTATCCCAGGAAAGATTCGCATTTTCCTTCTTTGCTTTTTCAAGTAAAGGTTTTACTGCTTTATCAATGCTTTTTTCTTTCATTTTTTCTCCTCTGATGTAGTGGCAGAGTTTACGCCGCTAATGTAGTGGCAGAGTTTACGCCGCTAATGTAGTGGCAGAGTTTACTCTGCCCAATGTCGAGCAAGCTCGACCACTACGTTTTATTATTTTTTACATTAATTGTTTTAACATTCCTTTTAATAATTTCACAGCTTCAGGGTGGCGCATAACAAGAATATCGGCGCCCGCTAAGAGTTGTATCCATCCTGTAATTGCCTCAAACAGTATTCCACGATTTTTCTTATCACCTAATTTCGGGTCGTCTATCTGAACTTCTTTTTTTTTCCAGACATCATTTGCAAAATTGCAAATCACTGGAAATTGAAGTTTTTCGTCCTGTTGAGTAAGGGCAGCCTGTCTCTGGCGTTCCATTACAGAGTATGCATATTCCAATCCATAACCTATGGTACAACCACCAATGTTGAGGTCAATGATAATCTGTCCATCAGGAACACCCAAATCCCCCAATAAAATATTCAATTGCTTTGCTAAGTTTATATCAATGGGAGTTGATGCGACTATGGTGTGTCCATAAGCAATGCACGCCGCTCCAATCTTTTTATAATTTTTGTCTGTTGCAGGACCGATAATTATTTTCTTGTCCTGACAGACTTCAGCAACTTTCGGTAAGACTTCAGCATCCTTATCATCGTTCTCGCAACCCCATATGATTAACGGAACATCTATTGTGCCTGCTACTTCCTGGACGATAGGTAGAACATCGTCAGTGGATTTATTCATTCCGTTCGGGTCAGTGCTTATGAGCCGTATAGAGACCATGTCGGCACCGAACTGCTCGATGCATTTCTTTGCCCATGCCTTAGGGGAATTGATTACGTCCTTGAATGGTTCAAGACAGGTTTCCGGCCATTCTTCTGGGGGTGAATCATAGACCTCCATAGCAATTCGGGGAGGATTTAACATTTCACCTTCAAACAGATGAAATGGGTAAGAAGTTTCTCCACCAACAGTTATCTGCTTTTCTCCATTTCCAAGTTTTACTTCTTTTATTTTTCCTGAATATTTTATCTTTGGAATCTCAATTGCCATCTTTTACCCCTTTCTTTATGTTTATTATGCTGGATTCTTTCTTCTTTCGCTGCCGTACCAATCCTTTGAATACCAGTACCTCTCATTCTCTTTCAGGTATTTCATCATCTCGGTTCTTTCTTTTATTTTCTTGCGCCAGTTATAAGGTCCTTCAGGTTTTCCGGGTTCATATGTTTCACCAAGAACTTTTTTCTCTTTCATTTCTTCCTCCATCACAATTTTAATATTCATTTCCCTGTAGTTATCAATTCTTTCTGCAATTTCTTCCTTCGGCATTTTTCGCAGAGTTTAAAAATGTCTTCAGGCAGAGAAACCCTCTCTTTTATATATTGCAGAACTGCCTCTGAGCCAACATATTCTCCACATTCCAGGCATTTTGCAAGTTCTCTACTGGTTTTCCAGTTTTTAATAGTCAGTTTTCCGTCTTCCTGAACAATCTTTATTGCACCTGTTGGACAGACATAGGCACAGGCACCACAGGCAATGCAATCTTCAGATGGCTCATCAAAAGGAGTGAGTACTTTTCTTTCAAATCCCCGGCCCACGAGACTGATTGCACTTTTTCCAATAATTTCCTGACAGACCCGAGTGCACAGACCGCAAAGGATGCATTCCTCTTCGGGATTTTCTATTGGAAATCTTGATTCAGTTATTTCATATTCTTTTGCCATGTCCTGAATCCGTTTTACGCCGGGGCAGCGGGCAAGAAGTAATTCAAGTATCATCTTGCGCACTGCCAGCACTCTTTCTGATTTTGTATTGATATTTAATCCATTGTCCCGAATAGGATAGTTGCAGGCGGTGACCATCCGGGTTCGTTTTCCCCCTCCTGAGCGCGGTATGCCGACTTCCACTGTGCATACGCGACAGGCGCCATAGGTGCTTATAGCATCGTGATGGCAAAGCGTTGGAATTTCAATACCCAGTTTCTTTGCCAGTTGCAATATAGTAGTTTCTTTCTCAACTTCAGTTTCAATTCCATCAATGGTAATCTTTAGGGGGTCAGACCTCAACATTCAACAACTCTCCTAAAATAGGATGTGTCCCTATTTTTCTATTTTACTTCAATTGCCTCAAATCTGCAAGTATCCATACAGATTCCACACTTTATGCATTTTTCTTGAGTAATTGTATGCACCTTTTTCTTCTCACCTGAAATTGCTTCTTGCGGGCAGACTTTCAAGCAAGCACCGCATCCTGTACATTTATCAGCGAGTATTTCATAGCAAATTAGTGCCTTGCAAACTCCGGCAGGGCATCTTTTTTCCTTTATATGTGCTTCATATTCACTTCTGAAATATTTTATTGTGCTTATCACTGGATTTGGTGCTGTTCCTCCAAGCGCACACAAGGAAGTATCAACAATAGTTTTTGACAATTCTTCCAGTAGGGGTATATCTTCTTCTTTTCCCTTGCCCTCTGTTATATCTGTGACAATTTCTAACATTCTGAAGACACCTTCCCTGCATGGTACGCATTTGCCGCAGGATTCATCTGCAAGGAAGGTGAGAAAGTATTTAGCGATGTCCACCATACAGGTATTCTCATCCATTACAATCATTCCGCCTGAACCCATCATAGAGCCGACTTTTGTGAGTTCATCGTAATCCACTGGCAGGTCAATAAATTCTTCGGGGATACAGCCACCTGAAGGACCACCTGTCTGTACTGCTTTGAACTTCTTTCCACCAGGAATTCCTCCACCAATGTCATATATAATTTCACGCAAGGTCATTCCCATTGGTACTTCAATAAGCCCCGTGTTATTTATTTTGCCTACAAGTGAGAATATCTTTGTCCCTTTACTCTCAGCAGTGCCTATTTTTGAATACCATTCTGCGCCCCTGTTTATTATTAGAGGAACATTTGCCCAGGTTTCTACATTGTTTATGTTTGTGGGTTTACCAAAAAGACCTTTCTGAGCAGGGTATGGCGGTCTCTGTCTCGGGTCCCCTCTTTTGCCTTCTATGGAAAGGATAAGGGCTGTTTCTTCACCGCAGACAAAGGCACCTGCCCCACGATTGATTTTTATTGTAAAATCAAAGCCCAAGCCAAGTATGTTTTTTCCAAGAAGTCCATATTCTTCTGCCTGTGCGATTGCAATTTTTAATCTTTCAACTGCGAGGGGATATTCCATTCGGACATAGATATAACCTTCATTTGAGCCAATAGCATAAGCGCCAATAATCATTCCTTCGAGGATGCTATGGGGATTGCCTTCCAGAAGACTTCTGTCCATAAAAGCACCCGGATCACCTTCGTCTGCATTGCATAGGATATACTTTGGTTCGCCATGTGCATTCCTGCAGCTTTCCCATTTTACGCCGGTAGGAAATCCGCCTCCACCTCTGCCCCTCAGGCCAGATCTTTTTACTTCTTCTATAATTTCTTCCGGTGACATTTTTAATATAGTCCTGGACAGAGCAGAATATCCTTCGATACGTATATAATCTTCAATATTGGTCGGGTCAATAGAACCGTTGCTTCCAAAAATAATTCGGTTCTGCTTTTTATAGAATGGTACTTCATGTTCGTATATTACTTTTTTCCCAGTGCTCGGTTCTACATACAGGAGGGAGTCAATAATCTCCCCTTTTAAAATTGTCCTGTTTATTATTTCAGCAATGTCTTCTGGTTTTACTTTCTGATAGAATATTCCCCGAGGTCTGATAACGACTATTGGACCTCTTTCGCAGAAACCATGGCATCCGGTACTCTTTATTTTTATCTTTTCCGACAATTTCTGCTTTTCAATTTCTTGTTTTAGAGATTCAATGATATCTTTGCTGCCAGATGCCTGACATCCTGTACCAAGGCATACAGAGATACAGGTCATAGAAGGGTTTTCTTGTTTGATAAGTGAATTTCTGAGGATTTCAAGATTTTCAGGATTTGTTATCTTTTTCATTCTTTCCGTTCCCTCTGCCACCCTTTGAACTGGACAATAGTTTTTTCATCTTCAAGGAAGTCATCTGTCCGTAATAATGTCCGTCAACAACTACTACTGGTCCAAGTGCGCAGGCACCAAGACAATTGACCGTTTCCAGTGTAAACTCAAGGTCAGGGGTTGTTTCTCCGGATTTTACATTGAGAGTCCTTTCCACTTCCTCGGCAATTCTTTTCCCACCCCGGACATGGCAGGCAGTTCCAAGACAGACACTTATCAGATGTTTTCCCTTCGGTTTAAGACTGAAGGCATTATAAAAATTGGCAACACTGTATATTCTGGATAAAGGAATTTTAAGTTCACGAGCCACAAAGAGCATTGTTTCTTTTGGCAGGTACCGATATTCTACCTGAATATCTTGCAAAATATGAATGAGGGAACTCTGTTCATATTTGTAGTGTTTCAGGATTTCTTTAACTTTAATGGGGTCAGACCTCAACATCTCACAACTCCTCACAATAGGGCGTTCCCTTTTATTTTGTAAGTTCTACCAGATATTTCTTTTTTCTTTCCTTGGTAATTTCTTCTACTGAAATAAACTTGAGTGCACCGGTTGGGCAGGAGGAAGTGCAGGCCGGCTCCTCACCTTTCTTTAATCGTTCTATACAGAGGTCGCATTTTATGAGCACCTTTCCTTTTTTATCCATCCTCAATATTCCGAAAGGACAGACAGGGATACACCATTTACATCCAATGCACTTTTCTTTATTAAAAAGAACAGGTTCTTCCTCACCCAATTTTTCAATTGCATGTGTTGGACAAATTTTTGCACAGGGTGCATCTTCACAGTGCCGGCACTGAAGTGGCACAATAAAATTCTCCAGTTGTTCTACCTGAACATTATAATGGGGCAGGGGTTCTTCTTTAATAGCCCCTAATAAATCCTTTGATTTTGAGTGTGCCACGGCGCACTGTAACTCACAGGTTTTACATCCCAGACACTTTTTAATGTCTACAAAAATTATTTTTTTCATTGTTTCAATCTTTCAATTATTTTCTTTCCATCTTCAAGAATTTCTGGTGCATATTCAAATGGTGGCAAACTTTTTAAATCTGCCTCAATTATTTTTTCATCGTATAGAATGTAGCCAAGAATATCAAATTCATTAAGATTCTCTTCAATGAATTTCCTGTCCGATGTATTCCTTACTTTATTTTCTACAATAGCAATATTTTTCAATCCAATATCTTCTGCTAATTTTTTTATTCTACGAGCAGTTTCAATACTTCTTATTCCTGGTTCTACGACCACAATCAATTTATCAATTGCCTCTACTGTGCCCCTTCCAAGATGCTCTATACCAGCTTCCATATCAA
>MNUO01000125.1 GCA_001871015.1 Candidatus Desantisbacteria bacterium CG1_02_38_46 | reverse complement strand
GGCTACAGCAGAAGCACATAATAAACTGAAGAAATATCTCGGATGTGAGGAGGATGGAGCTCTTTTTGAACGTCTGCATATTGACCGTCCAATAACAGTAGGAGCGAAGTATGTCGGACCGCCAGTTCCTGAAGGCAGTAATATTTTTGGATGCCGTTTTAAAAATGTTGATTATGGAACAGGTGTATATAATGAGTGTATATACAATCCCCTTGCACAGTATAAAACCCTTGACGAAATCAAGAAAAATTACAAATGGCCAAGCCCTGACTGGTACGATTACAGCAAAATTCCAAAACAGATTGCTGGCAAAAAAGATTATCCAATTCGGGGAGGTGGCTCTGAACCATTCCTTATATATAAAGAACTACGTGGTCAGGAGCAGGCATTTATGGATTTGGCTCTGAATCCAGACATTGTACATTTCTGCCTTGACAAACTCTTTGAACTCGCTTACCAGAATACCCTGCGAATTTACGAGCAGATTCCCGGAAAGGTTATAATTACATATGTAGCTGAGGACCTCGGGGGCCAGGAAGATTTAATGTATTCACCGTCACATATCCGTGAATTTTTTATCCCAAGGATGAAAAAAATGATGGACCTCGCACATCAGGCGGGTGCCCTTGTTTTTCATCACAGTGACGGAGCAATCCAAAAAATTATTCCTGATATGATTGAGGCTGGCATTGATGTTTTAAATCCAATCCAGTGGCGCTGCAAGGGAATGGAACGGGAAGGTTTAAAACGTGATTTTGGGAATAAATTAATATTTCATGGTGGTGTGGACAACCAGTATACTCTTGCATTTGGCTCAGTTGAAGAAGTTCGCAAGGAAGTTATGGACAACATTCGAATTTTAGGAAAAGGCGGGGGCTATATACTTGCTCCCTGCCATAACATCCAGGCGGTCAGTCCTCCTGAAAACATTGTGGCTATGTATGAAACCGGCTATGAGAATGGATGGGGATAAAATGAGCAGACAAATCATTCCTTTCCCGGAAAAGAGTTTTCCCCTGGTCGTGCGGGAAGTTAGCGGAGAATTTTCTGAATTCGCGGCAATCGCCACTCACTTTCACCCGGAAATAGAATTACAGTATATTTTTGCCGGTGGCGGAAAATATTATATTAAAAATACTATTTATCCTTTAAAAAAAGGTACTCTCTTAATCATTAAAAGTAATGAGATTCATCGTTATGTCCCCAACCTTAAATCTCCCTGGATTAGAAAAATTTCTATAATATTTTCTCCCCGTCTATTTAAACATTTTTCTTCTTACCTCAGGAACAATATTCCTATATCTAAATTCCGGCACAGTTTTTTATTCTCGCAGGAAGAGATAACCGTTATAGAAATTATTCTAAAAAATATTCTTCGTGAATCTACGGAAAGAAATAGAAATTATCGAGCCATAATCCTTTTTCAACTTTCTCATCTGCTCTTAACCTGCCAGAGAAATGAATTGCCGTTTCGTTCAAAAATTGTTTTAAGTGAAAAACAGGACAAAGTCATCAAAACTATTTTCTCCTACCTGGATTCTCACTTCAACTCTAAAATTACTGTTAATTACTTAAGCAATGTTGTCAATCTCTCTCCAAATTACTTATCATACCTTTTTAAAAAAATCACCGGTATCAGGCTGAAAGAATATCTATTGCAGAAAAGAATTGCTGAAGCAAAGATAATTTTAGAGAAAGAGCCACAGAAAAAAATTATTGAAATTTCTGGTGATGTCGGCTTTGACGATTTAAGTAGCTTTAACCGTGCATTTAAAAGAATAAATGGCTTCTCCCCTTCTCAATATCGTAGTTTTTGCATACTAAATCGTAGAAAAATCAGAGACTTTTAATCTTATTTATGATATAATGGATAAATGACTCTTACAATGAATGAGATAAAAAGGTTTTTTAAAAGAAAAATTATTCCTGAAAACTGGAAGCCGACAGGCCTAACAAAAGAAATCTATGTAAAATTAAGTGAACCAATTGTAAGGCAGGCAGTGGCATGGCAGGATGAAGAAGGAAGGATTATCGATCCTTTTATGAAAGAGGAGACTTCCACCACCACTGCTCGCTTTGTGGGAGCATTAGGTTTTTTAATTAGTGCTGGTCGTTGTCTGGATTTAGTTGATGTCTGCATAAAAAGTATGGATAAAGGATGTAAAGATTTATATTATTCTTTTAAAAGACCTTTACCTGGTCCAGAGTTTTATGTTAAAGAACTAATGAGAGGATATCTGGCTTTAAGGGATAAAGCTGGTAAAAAGTTAGTAAGAAGATGGGAAAGATACCTTGGTGAATATGAGCCGGAAAAAAAATATGCAGCTGTTTTCTCAAAAATGAAACCAGAAAATATTAGAAATTTCTGCACATTTGCTCTTGCCGGGGAAGAATTTAAGAACTCTTACAAAATAGCAGATAATATAGAATTCATAGAAAAATATTTACGCCATACAAAGAAATTTTTTACTGAATTTGGTATGTATCGTGACCCGGGTGACCCTATGACCTATGATTGGGTTGCAAGAATGAACCTTTCCTTATTGAAATTTTTTGGATATAAGGGCAAAAATTCAAAATGGCTTAATGAAATCTTAAAAAAGGGGGGATTAACAACCCTCTTTTTCCTTTCTTCCACAGGAGAAGCACCTTATGGGGGGAGAAGTAATCAACTTCATCATAACGAAGCAACTATAGCCTTAATCTGTGAGTATGAAGCGAGGAGATATAATCAAATTGGAGAAAAAGAGATTGCCGGTGCTTTTAAACGTGCAGCCAGGTTAGCTACTTTATCTATAAAAAAATGGCTCAGTCTATCTCCAATTAGAAATATTAAAAATGGGTTTCCTCCTGAAATTGAACACGGCAGGGAACTTTCTTACGGATATTATTCTGCCTACTCTCTTCTCATAGCCAGCCAGCTTGGTTTTGCCTATCTTGTCGCTGATGACAGTATTGAAGAAAAACCAGCGCCATCGGAAATCGGTGGATATGTTCTTTATCTGCCGGATGCATTTCATAAAATATTTTCTACTTGTTGTGGTTATCATCTGGAAATAGATACCAGGGGAGACCAGCGTTATGATGCAACGGGGCTTGGAAGGATACATAAATCTTCTATACCTTCAGAATCAGGATTGTCAACATCCATTGTTTCTAATCCGAATTATAGAGTTTGCGTCAAACCATCCTCAAGAAATATTGCTATTGGCCCTGGCTGGGAAAACGCAAGAAGAGAAAGATACTGGCTCTCCGATTTTTCTAAGGAGATAGAAGAAATCAAATTGAAAAAAATCAGAGAGGAAAAAGAAGAAACAGAATTTAATATTACCTATAAAGGAAAATTTAAAGATTGCACAATGGTTTCCGAAACCTATAAAATAAATACTAAAGGAGTAGAAATTACCTATAAAATTAATAAAAATAAAATTTTGGTACAGGTTCCCCTACTGGAAACAGACGGATTAAATAAAGCAAAAATGGAAGTTGGAAGAAAAGGATTTAAAGTAAGTTATATAGGACACACTTATGATGTGAAATGCATTGCACCAGAAGATGTAAATACTTTCTTAGAACCTTTCTCTGCACCAAACAGAAATGGAATCTATAAAATCGGGGGATTCAAAACTAAAGGGAACCAGATAAAATGCAATTTTTCTTTGCATTAATATAAAAAAACGGGGAGGGAAAAATGAAGAGATGGATAGTTTTAGGATTGGTCGTTGGGGTAATGGTAACAGTAAGATTGGGGGCACAGGAAAAAGTCGTTAAAGAAAAAGGGCTTGTTGCATACTGGAGTTTTGACGAGGGAAGTAAAAGTATTGCGAAGGATTATTCAGGAAATGGAAATGATGCAAATATCAACGGTGCAAAAATAGTAGATGGAATGTGCGGAAAAGCCCTATCCATCGGAAGTGGAAATTATGCTGTTTGCGGTGGAGGATTAGAACTTGGTTTTTTATTTCCTGCTGATTATTCCCTGGAAGTATGGGTAAAGCAAAGCTCAAAAGACCCGCAGGCATATATCTCCAAGTGGACAGGCCACGGAGGCAAACCTGCCTGGTGGCTTGGATATTATCAAGATATAGTTCAATTTGGAGATTATTATGAAGGTGGGCAGGCAAGGATTACAGGAACAGACATTGCTGATGACCAATGGCATTATCTTGTCGGAGTTAGAGAAAGCACAAATCTTTCTCTTTATATTGATGGAGAAAAAGTTGCAGAGGGACAGTCTCCTGGTGAAGTTTCTGGAGATAATCCTGCAGAGGTAAAAATAGGCTGCTTTGGCGACAGAACAGGCTGGCCATTTAAAGGACTCATTGATGAAGTGCGTGTGTACTGCCGTGCTTTAACTGAAAAAGAAATTAAAGGACGTTATGATTTGATTAAAAGTGGGAAGAAACAGGCTACTTTAGAAGTTCTTCCTTCTGAAGATATTGAAGCACCTCTTGTTTTTGTGGCTGTTGAAGGAGAAATGGAGATGCTTTATGACACAAAGGAATCAATAAAGTGCTCTGTTTTTATTGCTTCAAACAGGCCTGCTTCTAAAAAAGAAGAGAAAAAGGTTTTGCTTCTCTTGACAAATGAAAAAGATGAAATTGTTGATAAAACAGAAGTTATAGCTACACTGGAAAAGGGAGAAAGAAAAAAGGAATTAACTGCTTCTTTTTCACCTAAAAAACAGGAAAATTATAATTTAGAAGTAAAAATTGGTGACAAAATAAGGATGAAAAAAGGAATAATTGTAAAAGATATAGATGTGCTATCTAAAGAGAATATAAAAATCAGGGAAGAAAGAAGGAAATCAGGCAATCCTTTTTATCGGGGAATTGTTTCTCCTTATGCCGGGACAGTCTATAAAAAGGATGGTTATCCAGATATTGATGCAACAATTGCAAAATTAAAGGACTTAGGTGTAAATTGCTATACCTATTTAATTGCCTATCAACCCGAGAAAGAACTCGCCTATCTTCCAGATTTCTGCAAAAAAGCAGTAGAAGAAGGAATAGAAGTATGGGGATATTTACTTCCACCTTCTGAGTTTTCTCTTGTTAAAGAAAAACAAAATAAGAAATATCCACCCTTTGATGATGATTACTTGAAGTGGGCAGAGGCACTTGCAAAGATTTCTCTTCAATATCCCAATTTTACCTTGTGGATGATTGATGACTTTGTTGGAAACTCTGTTTTTACCCTGGACTATACCAGGGAAATATATGAAGTAACAAAGAAGCTCAATCCTAAACTTTGTTTTGGAGCTTGTGTATATTATTCGCAAGTAGATAAATTCATGGAATCAGGTTATGGCTCCTATGTAGATGCAATACTATGGGGTTATCGCGCAGAATCTACAAAAATAGGTCCAGCAGTTAAGAATTTACCTTTGGAAATAAACCATTATTACAAAACTTGTCCCGGTAAGATACTTATTCCCTGCATCTATGTGGTAACACGAGGGTGGGAACCAAAAGATATGCCTGATTTGGAATATGCAATAAGAGCTGCATATGAACAGACAGGTATTGCCTGGCTTTATTGTCTGCCGTTAAACCCCAGTAATTCAAGATATCAGGTAGCGAAGAAATTGATAGAAGAATGGAAAAAGAAATAATTGGTGAGGTGAAAAATGAAGAAATGGGTGGTTTTAGGACTGGTTTTTGGTCTATTGTTAACAGGGAAATTGGGAGCACAGGAGAAATTGAGCGAAGCGAAATCCGCCTCGGGCGGAGAAAAAGGACTTGTTGCATACTGGAGTTTTGACGAGGGAAGTAAAAGTATTGCAAAGGATTATTCAGGAAATGGAAATGATGCAAATATCAACGGTGCAAAAATAGTAGATGGAATGTGCGGAAAAGCCCTATCCATCGGAAGTGGAAATTAT
>MNUO01000100.1 GCA_001871015.1 Candidatus Desantisbacteria bacterium CG1_02_38_46 | reverse complement strand
AGGAACAGAGGAGACAAAACTTTTTGACAGGTTTCTGGATTCTTTCTTGAGTCTGGAGGCACGCAGGAGCTGGCAGCCAAAGAAAATTATCCAGGAAAATGTAAACAATTTGAGAAAAGAAGAGAGTATACATGGATTGAAATTTGCAGAATTTCATTCAGGGATTGAAGGAAAAGAAGAAATCCTCAAAATTTTCGAAAAAGAAAAACAGGGCGTGACAGATAAGAGGATGCTCAAAGCAATCGACAATACTGTCCAGACAGGCGAACTGGAAAAAATGAAGAGCTGGATTGGCAAGCTCAGTCACGCGACACAGAGAAAAATTGAGGAATATTTTTATAATATTGCTTCTTTGAAATTTAATTCTTATATTGCAATCCTAGACAGAGTGAGGTCTGAACTTGAGGAAATAAAGAGAAGAAAAAGAATTATTTTTATGGATGAATTGAGTCTGAGGCTAGATGAATTCATTGAAAGGGAAGGCGTTGTGCCTGAAATTTATTTTATGTTAGGAGACATTATCTATCATTACCTCATTGATGAATTTCAGGATACAAATAAAATCCAGTGGGATAATCTCAAGCCGCTAGTAGAAAATAGTCTTTCGCAGGGTGGTTCTTTATTTTATGTCGGGGATAAAAAACAGGCGCTTTACCGCTTCAGGGGAGGAGATGTCAGTCTTTTTGATAAAGTAAAGGATGATTTTCTCTCGGTAAAAGGTCCAAAAGAACCCGACACACTAAACAATAATTTCCGCAGCCGCAGGAATATCGTCAAGTTCAACAACAAAATTTTTAATCCAGAAAACCTTAAAAAAATAAGTGGTCTTGATGAAAAAGCAATCAATGTTTACAAAAACAGCAGACAGGAAGTTTCCCGGATGAGAAATCCGGAAGGTGGTTTTGTCAGAGTTAAAAAGATTGAAGGAGAAAATCTGGACGAAAAACTTGAAAACCTGAGAAATGAGATGCTGTCTAATTTAGAAAACATTATCTCGAGGCATAATTACGAAGACATAGCAGTTCTTGTGAAACACCAGGAAGATGTAAGAAATGTCACGCACTGGCTTACAGAAAAAAATTATCCAGTTGCTTCAGAAGTAACAATGGACCTCAGAAAAAATTCGTTTATAAATGAAATAGTAAGTTTTCTGCGATTTCTGAATTTTCCTGCTGATAACCTTTCTTTTTCTTCTTTTATTTCCGGGGAAATATTTGCCAGGGCAAGTGGATTTGACAGAAAGGAAATGTTTTCTTTCCTTCAGGACAACCGCGAAAGGAAAACTCTGCTTTACATAATATTCAGGGATAAATATGAAAAACTCTGGATAGAGTATATAGAGCCATTTTTCAAAAAAGTAGGCTTTCTTCCATTGTATGATCTGGTATTTGAAATATTTAAGGTTTATAGTTTAATTGAAAAGTTTCCAGAAAACGAGGCATTTTTCATGCGGCTTCTTGAAATAATAAAAGAAAGGGAAGACGAAGGCGAAAATTCCCTGCAGAGTTTTCTGGATTTCTGGAATGAAGGAGAGAGCGAAGCATTCCAGCTCGTTCTACCCGAGCACATAAACGCAATCAAAGTTTCTACTGTCCACAAGGCAAAGGGCTTGAGTTTTGCGGTTGTGCTTGTTGCTTTTATTACAAGGGAGAAAAATATTAACTGGTTTATTACTGAAAAAGACAGGAAACTTATGCTCAAGCATATAACAAAAACAGGTAATTATCCATTTTCTCCAAGGCTTGAAAAGATTTATGATACTGAGGAGAAATTGGGTATACTGGATGACCTGAATTCCCTTTATGTCGCACTGACACGGGTTGAAGACGAGATGTTTATTTTTATGCCTTCTGATAGTGATTTTGCAGGTTTGTTCGAAGAAGAAGAGGAAGAAGAGGAGGAAGAAGAAACAGGCAAACTTCCTGAGGTGGCAGAAAAAGTTGGTAAAAAATCATTTGTTATCGCAGAAGAAACTGTTCAGGTGCCGGCTCCCCGCGTTGAAGAAGTTCCTGTTTCCTTTCAGGTTGCGCTTGCATTTCCTCACTGGAGTGAAAAAATCTGCAGAGAAAAAATAGATACCGGCACTTTTATTGATTCAAAAAGAAGAAAAATGATAGAAAGGGGTAATTTTATCCACTATATTCTTTCTGTGATTAACAAAGTTGAGGGAGATGTGGGAAATCTCATAGATGAAAAAGTTGATTTTTCTAAAGAGGAAAAAGGGTTTAACGGCGATACAGGAGAAATAAAAGAACTCCTGCACCGGATTTTTTCAATTGATGAAGTCAGGGAATGGTTTTCTTTTGATGGAGTCAATGAAAAGGAAGTTGTGGGCAACCCCCCCTCTTGCTTTCGCTCTTCCAGAGAGCCTACTTTCGGCAAGAAAGCAGGGGGGGGGCAGACCAATCTTATGAGAATAGACCGTTTCATTATGACCCCTGATAAGATTTATATTATTGAATACAAGACAGGAGAAGAATATTCAGGCCAGATATCAACACCGAAAGTCGCCACATGCGACTCTCTGCGGCGAGAAGAGCACCTGAAACAGGTTTCAAACTATATAAATACAGTGAGAGAAATATATCCTGAGAAAAAAATAGAGGGGTATCTGCTTTATGTGGATGAAATGAAAGTAATAAAAGTGTAGATAAAGTCAAAAGTCAAAGCTAAGGGTTTGTAACTCAGGACTTTAGTCCTGATATGTAACTCAGGACTTTAGTCCTGATATGTAACTCAGGACTTTAGTCCTGATATTATTTCAATCGGACTCTTCGAAAAGGTTTGAGTTGCCTTTGACTTTTGCAATTTGAGGTTTGAATTAAATTAAATCTGTGGCTGAAGGTTGTATATGGAAAAGACTGAATTTAGTGATAATTTGCCTTTAAGAATAGTTGAAGATATGCTTGAAAGAAAAAAGGGGAAAGATTTCTCCGATATCCTGATTTTAATTCCCAATAAACGCCCTTCTTTTTATATCATAAAAGAGCTTCAGGAAAAATTAAATTCGCCATTTTTCCCACCACAGATTTTTTCCATAGATGAATTTATAAAGTATTTTTCATTGAAGGTGAATCCTGGAATGCGTCGGGCTGAGGGCTTGAATAAAGTCTGGGTTCTTTTCAAAGCTGCAAGAGAGATGGACCTTTTTTCAAACTACAGTTTTCATCATTTTTTTACCTGGGGTTTGAAAATAGCCGATATAATTGACGAACTGGAACTTGAAGAGGTTGATGAAAAGAAACTAAAAAATCTACCTTTTGGCACTCTTCCAGAGGAGATAAGAAATATTATCTCCTGTCTTGGAGAGGTGAAAAAGAATTTTTACACAGAGCTGAAGAACAACAAACTCACCACGAGGGGAATGGATTATGCAGCCGTAGCCTCAAATCTTGACAGTGGAATTATTCCAGATTTCAGTTTTATTTATACGGGAGGATTTTTTGCTCCAACGCGCCTTGAAGAAAAAATTTTAAAATATCTAAACGCGATGGATAAAAATATTCATTTTGTGCAAGATAAATGGGATAAGTGGAATTTTGAGAATATTCATCTACACAGCGGTTTTGATGTGCATTCTGAAATTAAAAGGGCAGGGGAGATTTTAGAAAAAGGGTTTAACCCTGCAAAAACAGCAATTGTGCTACCGCAGGCAGATGTTCTTATACCGTTACTTTCAATGGTGGTAAGCGGGTTGAATCAGGAATATAATATTTCGATGGGTTACCCCCTGGAAAGAGCCTCGCCGTTTACTCTTCTTGAGCAGATTATGCATTTTCAGGAGGCAAGAGTTGGAGACGAATATTATGCAAAAGATTATCTGTCCATTCTGCTTCATCCCTATGTAAAAAATCTTTCACTTGGCACTTCCAGTGAAGATACGCGCACACTTATTCATAAGATAGAGGAAAAACTTTCCGATAGAGTTGGCAGAGCGTTTATTCATCTCGAAGAAGTAGAAAAAGAGTTCGTGCAAATTAAAGAAGTGCATATTAATCTTATCAGAAACCTAAAAGATGTGCGAACTTTTTCACAACTTGGCAAGTGCTTTGAAGATATTTTTTCATTTCTGCTTGCAAGGTCACCTGCTCAGTTTTATCCATTTTCCGGTGAATTTTTCAAGAATTTCTTTGCAATCTTCAGAGATATGCAGGATTCTATGCTTGGAAATGAAGAAATGGAAAAGGAGGACATTTTTGACCTTTTCCGATATTATGTGAATACTGTGCGCGTTCCTTTCAGCGGAATTCCTTTGAGCGGATTGCAGATTTTAGGAATGTTAGAGACAAGAAATCTTTTTTTTGAAAAGGTGATTGTTTTAGATGTTCAGGAAGGTGTTATTCCAAACGAAGATAAATATGACCCCATTCTTCCAACCAGCGTGCGCAGATTTCTTGAATTGCCTACTTACAGGCAGCGCGAAAAGATTTTCAGACATCATTTTATGAACCTCGTGAACACTGCAGCCGAGGTCCATCTTATTTACAGGGAATACGGGAAGGAATCGCGCTCGAGATTCATAGAAGAAATTATCTGGGAAAAAGAACAGGCAGCAGGAGAAGTGGCGCCAAAAGATATAGTTACACCTGTTAATTTCAGGGTTGAATCAATAACAAGAAAGCCATTTTCTATAAAGAAAGATGAAAAAACTATGGAGATTTTAAACCAGATGATTCTCTCTCCAACCAGTATAGATGCATATTTAAATTGTCCAGCACAATTCTATTTTTCTTCTGTTCTTAAATTAGAAGAAAAAGAAAGTGTAGAACGGGAACCGGATTTGGGTAAAATAGGAAGCTTTATTCATGAAATTTTGTATAAATTCTATGAACCACTGAAGGGCAGTGATATAATATTAACTGAAAAAGACCGCGAAAGACTTGAACAGATTATTGATACTGTACTCAAAGAAAAATTCGGGGAGTTGCGTGGAGAGAATTATCTTTTGAATAAAATCACGAAATTTCGCCTGTCGAATTTTTTTGAGAATGAAAAGAAAATAGAAGGCTATAGGATTATCGGTACTGAGGAAAATTTTAATGGGATAGCTATTAATAACATTCCAGGCATAAATCATTCCATATCCCTGAAAGGCAGGATAGACCGCATAGACCAGAGAGAGAAAAAAATATACATAATAGATTATAAGACAGGCGACTCTAAGAAACCAATCAAAAAACTTTCCATTCCTTTTACAGACAGGAGAGATATGAAAAGCAAGATAAGGTCTTTCCAGTTACCTGTCTATGTTTATCTTTACAGGGAAAAAAATCCAGAATTGTCCTGGAACGACATTAATGCTGGTTTTTCCATAATCAGAAATGGTAAAGAAGAGTTTTTATTTTCAGAAAAAGATGACAATTCTTTAAGGATGGAAGAAATATTTCTGCCTTCGCTTAAAAACCTCATTGGCGAAATTTTCAATCCTGCAGTAAACTTCGAAAAAGACGATGAGGATGAACATTCCTGCCAATTCTGTCCATATTTTACCTTCTGCCTGTAGGTTTCCCAACTTTTAATAAACTTGACTTTTATACAGAAATATGATAATATATTACGGTAACACTTACAACGGAGGGTTTTTTGACTAATAATGGCATCCTTTATCTTATAGGAACGCCAATTGGCAACCTCGAAGACATTACTTTACGGGCGCTGAGAATTTTGAAGTCGGTTAGACTTATTGCCTGTGAGGATACGAGGGAAACACTTAAACTGTTAAATCATTATGACATAAAAATTCCCCTTACTTCATACAATGAATATAATAAAATAAAGTCTGCCCAACATTTATTAAATATATTAAAGAGCGGTAAGTCCGTAGGTGTTACCTGTGACAGGGGAATGCCAGGAATTTCTGATGCAGGGGTTCATCTGGTAAAAGAAGCAATAAAAAATGGAATTACAGTTATACCAATTCCAGGACCTACAGCGTTAATAACAGCATTGGTAGTTTCAGGATTGCCGACAGGCAGATTTGTGTTTGAAGGGTTTCTTCCCAGAAAGCCTGGAAAGTTAAGAAGACTTTTAAAAAACCTTAGCACTGAAGAGGGGACAATTGTATTTTATGAATCTCCTCATAGACTATTAAGAACATTGAAAGAAATGTTTTTAATGTTGGGTGACAGGAACATAGTTGTTTGTCGCGAATTGACCAAAAAGTTTGAAGAGGTTATCCCTGTCAGCATCAATCAGGCAATTGAGCATTTCAAGAATACAAAACCTCTGGGTGAATTTACTCTGGTAGTGGATGGAAAAAAGATTTAGATAATTGGATAATCGGGTAAATGAAAATCATAAAGATAAATTCTAAAAAGCCGGAGCGGAAAAAAATTGAAGATGCCGCAGCAATAGTAAGAAAAGGCGGGGTAATTATATTTCCAACAGATACGGTTTATGGGATTGGAGCAAGTGCTTTCAATTCTCGGGCAGTAAATAGAATATATAAAATAAAGGGAAGAGAAAGAAAGAAACCCTTAATTCT
>MNUO01000129.1 GCA_001871015.1 Candidatus Desantisbacteria bacterium CG1_02_38_46 | reverse complement strand
GTAATCTGCGCTCACCTGTGATTAATTCATAATGGTCTGCAAAACTTCTCAAAATTACAGGTTCAAGAATCCCCTTTTCTTTTATTGAATTGACTAACTCTAAGAGTTTCTCTGGATTGAACTCTTTGCGGGGCTGATAGGGATTTGGGCGAATCTTCTCTATGCCCATTTGAACAATTCCTTCCACCACGGCGGATGTTCCATCTTTTTCAGTTGGTGGCATTCCTGCCTTAGGAATAAGTGCTCCCAATCCCCTGCCAAGTTTCTTCTTTTTTTCCATCTTCAACTCCTTTTCTTGATTTTTTATTTTAGTTCCTCTGAAATAATGACTTGTGCATATTTTTGCTTTATTTCTGGTTTAAGCACATTTTGACAGATCTTCATAATTATCGTTGCCAAGCACCCGAACATTCAATTCTGTATTCAGGTCAAAACCACTTATAGAAAAATTGCTTGAACCAACAATTGTCTCTCCTAATCCATGTCTCTGGTCTTTGTATTCAAAAACATAAAGTTTTGCGTGCAAAGGTGCCTTATAATAAATTCTTATCTCTATCTTTTTTTCTTTCAATTTTTCAGCAAACCATCTTAAGAATTCAATATTTTCTTCTGTGGGTTTTATATAACTTATGTCATTTATCAAATCCCTGAATTCTTCGTCTAGGATTTTTTGTCTTTCATTCTCAGGCAGGTATTTCATTTTTTCAAGGTTGTCAGAAACCGCTTTTTCCCATTTCTTTTCCAATAGCATTGCTTCAATGGTCTGTTTATTTGTCCTGGGACCGGCAATAATCTCAAGTTTCTCTAAACCATCTATCTCGTTCCTTAATTCTTTGAATCCACTTAAAAATAGCCACCCCACAGCAAAACTTGCCCGCTTTGAAATGAGCAATTTCTCCTTCAGCACATCGACAAGCTTTAAATTTGAATTATCAATAATATCGTGGGACACCTATCCCCCCAATAATCATAGATTCACTTAAAATAATTTTCAATTTTTATATCTCCTTAAACGGTTCAATGCCGAATTTTTCCATGAGAGTATTTACTAATTCAAATGCTTCTCTTTTTACTATATCACGTTCTTCTGCATTAGAAATTTCAAGGAAATCGGCAACATAATTGGGCCCGATAAAATTTATTTCTTCAAACTTGGCTTTGATTTTACCTAACCCTTCCTTTACTAAATTATTGCCAAGTAGAGGCTTTATTGCTTCAACTAATGCTGGGATTCCTCCTGGATAGTGCTTGCAACAATAATAAATGTCAAACGCGTCTTTCTCTTTTCCTCTATCCCACAATACCATTCCTTTGGTTATTAGAAAAGGCCCTATTTCCGGTACTTTTACAGTAACTTTGTTTGCTGCTCCGCCCGGTAAAATTCCATATAATTCGATTTTAATGAATCTGTCAAAAACAAGGTCACATCCGCGCACTTTTCTTGCTTTTACTTCCTGAACAATTTGATGACGTCTGCTTTTCCCTGTGCCACCATATTCCCCAGCCAAAAGGTCAATTTCAACCGTCATTTCATTGACATCCCTGTAAAATTTAAAGGGCTGGTCACCTTCTTTCTGATAATAACCTTTTTCCTTCAGAGTCTTTAAAATAGTTTTATACGAGTCATCGCTTATAGATTTAAAATCTAATGCAATGTCTATGTCCAGAGTGCCTGGATATTTCGGCTTTGTTTCAGGAATTAACAGCGGAGGGACACTGCCTCCCACAATAACGATGTTTTCCCTGAACCCGCCAAGAATTGTCATTAATTCCAACAGAACTGAAAAACAAATTTGCACTTCAGGTTCTTTGTAATCGCTTTGCTTTACCATTCAGTTTTAATCCTTTGCTCAAGCAGAAATTTTGCCGATTCTTCACCTCTGCCTTTATAACCAACCAAATCAAGATATATCTGGACATTGGTTACTACCTTAATCCCATTAATATCTTTTGTTCCATAAAATACACCCTCATCATATGGTTCAAGAATCGTAAAATTTGCTCCGGAATCAACTTTTTTAAAGCCCAGTGTTTCTGCTATTTCCTGAATTTTCTCCTTTTCCTTAATATAAACAAACCCTCTTGAATAGCGTGCATATGGAGCAACTAAAGCCAGACCCGAGAAAAGAGTAAAACCATAAGAAACTTGCTTTTCGTTGCAATAGTCTGAAAATTTTTTTTCTATTTCTTTGGCATCGCCCATTCCAAAATAATCGTTTAATTTATTCCTGCGAAATGAGTAATTCTCCGCCCATTTCTCCAACAGTTCTTCAGACTGGGAAATAAAAACACCCCGTTTTTCTTCTTTAGCATATTCCAAATCTAATAGTCTTTCTTTAACTTTAAACACGAGACCGAGGCTTGCGCCCGCTTCATTTGATAGCTCCTGCATTTTCCAACTTTTTTTAGGATTGGAAAGCATTACTCTAAGAACTCTGCTTGCCTTTGCTGAAAAAATTGACCTTAAAAGACGACGCTCTGCTTTTTTATTTTCAAACCCCTGCTTTTCTACATAAAGACCGAGGTTATTAATATTAAAAAAGCAATTCCCCGCAAGGTCTATATATCCTATACCGTTCTCTTTGCAGATAGAAGAAGACTCCCCGCTTATATAAGGTGCAGCCACAACCCCGTAAACATAAATATCTTGCCCTGCTTGTCCTATGAACTTTTTCAGTTGCTGAATCGCTGATTGGATAGTTTTCGGTTCTTTTAATTGCTGAATGGCTGATCGGACATATCTCGGCTCACCTAAAGCTTTACATTCAACCCCTATCATTGTAGTCCTGCCACCCCAGGTTACTGAAAATAGTAAATCGGGGACAGAAGAAGGATATTCGTCCATTTCAATCCTTCCTATTGTTATTCCAGGCACGTTTCTGAAAACATTCTCAATTAGTTCCTGAATTTCTATTAAATTTTCCATTTTTTCACTCTTTTATGCGTTTTCACCATATTATAGCATGAAAATAGTGATTTGTCAAGTTAATTTTCACTATTTTTGCCATTTTCACCAAACGGTGAAAATAGTATTTATAGTGAAAATATCATATATTATTATAACCTAATAAATTCTTTTGGTGTTCATCTGTCCATATACTATTAGCACGTTCTTTAAGTTCACTTATTTTATCTTCAAATCCAGATTTAATTTTTGGCAATCCCATGAGAAAGACAAAATCATATGAACGACCGGGACCAATTGGCTCTGTGGCAACCCCCAATCCTTTTAAGGCATTATATTTACATTGTCCAGCCAATACTAAACCCTGTAGAAATTTAACGCGCTCTTCCCTGGGCATAGATGTAGTCAGAAATACAAATATTCTATTACTGGAAGGATGACGATGACAAAAATAGTAATCTTTTCCATTCTTTGCTAAGATTGTATGCTTTAATATCATACGTCCCAGTGCTATTCTACGGTCCCTCGTCAAATATCCTAATGAACAGAAAATTCAATTTGTTCCTTCAAATCCCTGCGGAATTCAAGGTAAGTAATAAAATCTCCGGCAGTATCAAATCGTGAAGTAATTAATTCCAAATCATTGAGTGACAATACAAAAACTGGAAATTTTATAGCTTTAAGCTCTGGAACAATTTTTTCTGCAATAAAAGGTTTTGATTTTTGGGCAATTATTATCAGACCAAACCAATGAGGATACTTTTTTATTTCAAAATTTATTTTCCCATAAAACTCATGTTCTAATACTCTAACATGTTTTTCAAGAAAAGCTCGATAACTTCCTTTTTGTTTGTTTCCTTATTTTTGCCTGATTGTCATAAATAGCAATTACAGGCACTCTTTTGAGTAGTATTTCCTGCAAGTCCTTTCCATATCCTACATCAAGCCAGGAATTTGAAGAAATGTAGCAGAGAATGCCATTTTCGTTTAAGAGTTTCAACCCTTTAAGATAGAAATAGATATATAAATCAGATTTTTTATCAATCTGAATCTGTGGACAGTGCAATGGAGCACCAGAATAGTCGTACTGCCAGTCAGTTTTAATCTGCTCAATAAGTTTTTCTTTATACTCACTTTTCGATGAATAAAATCCGTCCAGGTCGCTTATTTCTTCCTGCCTGACATATGGTGGATTTGCTATGACAATGTCAAAGCCATTTTTCATCATAAAAACTTCTGCAAATGCCAGGTCCCATATCATTGGCGGTTCTTTGAGTTTCCTCAATTCTTCTCTGTACTTTTTAACTTGAAATAAATCATTTTCTAAAAATTCTTTTTTCTTTCTTAGCCCCTGTTCAAAAAGTGTCTTTTGTTCGGCTTCTTTTTTATATAAATCTTCCTGGAAACCAGCACTTCTTGATAATTCAGCGCCTACTTTCTGCACTTCTTTTTGAAGATTTCTCTCTTCTTCAGTTATTGCATCCAGAAGAAGTCTTTTCTCAAGATAAAGCGTATGCTCACAGTCTTTTGAACTACCTGATTCATAAACGTACTGCTTTTTCTGTATAAGGAACATTATCCTGTTTAGAACCTGGTGGATGGAATCCTTCAATTTCTTTTCTTTTTCCTCAACCTTGCGGACATCCTGCTTCAGCAAATATTCTTTTATACGCTTGAAAACTGCTATATAGCCAGTATAAAATTGCTCAGTCAATACCTCAACTTTAAAAGCATCTTCTATCCTTTCACGCACAGAAGAAGGTTTCAACTGAATATCTGCAGGTAAAGACAAGTTTCTCAGCTGTTCTTCAGGCGTTCTCAACTTATCTCTATTGTCAGGAGAAACTGAAAACCTTTTTATCCTGAGTTTTGTCCCAACCTGCTCTGCCCTAACAAAATCCAAATAATCAAAATTACTGAAGGAAAAAATAAAAACGGTATCTCCTGCCATTCTTTTGATTTCTGGAGTGGCGAGAATTTTTCTTTCCAGTTGTCTTAGTTCTTTTTCGGGTTGTGCAATGTCCTGCAGAGTAAAAAGCAAAATCTTGCAGTATAGTTTTTCAGCCAGTATCTCAAAATGTTCAATCTTGCCTTTGGTTTCATCAGAAAAATCAATTGACATTGAAGTGGATTCGGGATTTTTCCAGTTCCATTCTTCAATGAATAGTTCTTTAAGATCATTCCTTGACCTTATGTTTTTAAGATAGCACTCCATTTATTTCTCCGCTATAAATTTACAATTTTTATTTATTGCCCATCTCCACCTAACCGAGGTTCATAAGTTACTCGTCCACTTTCACATATTTGGTGGTGTTCCATTTGTAGATGATTGAATTATATTCATCCTTTTTTCTATCCAGAATTATGATTTCTTTTGCTCCGTCCCCATCCACATCATAAAGTGTTGTTCCCCAGGTTGGCCCCAGTTGCTGAATTGCCCTGATAAATAAACCATCGCAGGCATAGATGTTGACCAGTGCACCGCTTTTGGCATCATAGATTCCTTCAATAAGTATTTCAGGTTTTGTATCCCCGTTTATATCTTCTACAGTAAAGTATCCCACATCATAATCGCTTATCTTTGTGTGCCAGCGCAAGTCCCATTTATTCACATTCCACATAAACACTGAAACATAACAAGGAACTTTATTGTCATTGCCTGGCATTTTATAAATCAGTATAAGTTCTGGTTGTTTATCGCTGTCAAGATCAGAGTAAAACACGCCGTTCTGGAAATTTTTTGTTTCTGTATCGCTAAATTTAAGAATCGGATGCCCGATGACTGCAATCTCTGCTCCGGACGGAAGTGGACCCTCTGTATCTGCATCTACAATTTGATTTGGTCCTGTCCCTGCAAGAAAATTTCTCTTCGCTTCCATTAATAAATTTACTTGTTCCTGTGCATTACGATTCCCTGGCATCCTACCAGTAAAAAATATAATACCCTCATCATATCCTCCAAGCGATGAGTATGCAGTGCCCAGATAATATATAGCATCTGGACTATAAGTAAAGGCGAGTGCCTTTTTACAAGCCAAAACGCATTCCCTGTAAAATTTCCTCGCCTCCCAATAATTTTTCCTTTTCTCCTCATTCCTTGCTAAATGAAAGCAGGCTTCCCCGAATATAACAAGAGCACTTTCATAATTTGGTTTTAACTCAGTAGCCCTCTTTGCAGCGGTATATGATTTGGTGTATAATTTCTGGCAATTATAGGCAATTGCGAGATTATTGAATGTTCTTGCTGACCAGGGATTCAAATGAGATGCTTTTTCCCAGTTCTCAATTGCCACGGCAATTTTTTGCTGGGAATAAAGTTCACTACCCTTTTTGAAATATTTAGAGGAATCAGTAAATCTTTTAATCCATAATGCCACAATGATAATT
>MNUO01000097.1 GCA_001871015.1 Candidatus Desantisbacteria bacterium CG1_02_38_46 | reverse complement strand
CCGCTTGCAACAGATAGAATAATTGGTAACAAATACCCCCCGTTTTTTTAAGCTATTGCGTTATTTGCCAAGAACTTGACGAACTCTCTTCACACACTCAATCACTTTTGGTAAAGGATTTTCGGGTTCACCTTCGTATTCAATAGAAAGGTATCCGTCAAAATCAAGTGACTCAAGCGTCTGGAAGAATTTATTGAGTTTCAATCCACCCTCTCCGAGAACAACATCCTGTGGCTTGCCATCTGCCGCAAAGATGAAATCCTTCAAATGGACTCCATACAGACGTTCCCCGAACATCCTGGCTGCCTGGACCGGGTCAGTTCCTGCATCTAACATCCACGCAGTATCCAGGCATAACCCAATATTTGCCCCTGTCTTTTCAAAAATATCTTTCAATTGCTCAATTTTACCATAACGATGATTTCTACCATGATTATGAATAGCCAATTTTATATTATATTCCTGGCTGAGATTTTCTGCTAAACTGATTGCCTCAGGGTCAATGTCAGCACTGATTGCTTTTATGCCTGCAATTTTAGCAAACTCAAATGCTTTGCGATTCATATTCTCATCTTTTGAAAACCCACAGACTCCAAATGACTCAACAGTAATTCCTGCCTTTTTCAATTTATCCAGCCCGGCGAGAATCACATCTTTGCCATTTTCATGCGGGAGTTGTCCACCCGGATATAATTCCACATAAGAAACTCCTGTCTTATTTAGAAGCCCGATTAACTCGTCCAGAGTTTTGAAGTTTCGAAAAGTCCAGCTCTGGATTCCCAATTTGAACTCAGCCATCTCTATTGCCCTCCTTTGTGGATGTCCTTATGCAAATATTTTATCGCATTCTCAGCCAAATCCCCAATTTTACAGGATATTCTCTTTCTTAAGCCGACCGGCAGGACTATTTGATATTTTTGCTTTACTTTGACAATTTCAGTGGTTTCCATTTTTTCTCCTTAAGTTTAATTTTCTAACTGTAAAACTGTTATACCACAAAATTTTAGATTTGTCAAGTTTTAGCGAATTTTTTAATTGTCTTTTTTTCATTTTAATTCAGTTTAACCCATTTAGTGACGGTATTTTTGTGGTTTTCTCTATTTTGGCGTCAGGACTTCCTGTTTTATACTTTTACCTTTATTCTCGAAGCAGAAATTTCCAAAGTGGAATCACTATTATTTTAATACCTGATTCCTCTAATTCTCTTTCCACATTCTTAGAGATTATTGTTACTTCTTTTGTGGAGGGGAAACGTCTCAGGAATAACCTGACTCCTGCAAATCTTTTATCCTGCCATTCGAATTCCGACATATATTTCACCTCGGTACCAGCAGGATATTCATAGGTTCCACCTACAAAATCAATTTCTTTTTCACTTTCAGCAAAGTATCCACAATACTTTCCCTTCCTTAAAAAATGTAGAAATACTGTATTTTCTGCTTTGGCTCCTAAATTTAATCTTCCTGTAAGCAATGACTGGAAACCTGTATCAAGAAAATAGATTTTTTTAGCAGTATAAATTCTCTCTTTATGAGAAGAAGACCATTTCTCCATAGACTTTACAAGGAAAGCGGTCTGGAGATGAGCAACATATTCTTTTACTGTATCAACCGATACCCCAAGAATATTGGACAATTTATTAAAACTAATACGGGAGCCAACTGATGAAGCCATCAGCCGTAACAAATCTTTAAAAATATCCGATTTCTTGGGACGGAATACTCTTATCAAATCTCTGGCAAGAATATCTTCCAATAAACTACACAGATACTCATCAGAAGGATTCAGCACATTTTCTGGGTAACCCCCCGTATTTAGGTAGTCTTCCACTAAATTCTCATATTTGTAACTTTCAGCAAGACTTAATGATTCTTTTTTGAATGAAAGAAACTCTTTAAAACTGAGAGGATATATGGTTGTAACAATCTGTCTGCCCGTGAGTTTACCACCCTGACTTTGAATGAGCGAGAGAGTTGAGCCCGAAGAAATAATTTTCACATTCTCGAGGTCATAGATTGCCTTTAGTTCGCCTTCCCAGTTTGGAGACTCCTGAATTTCATCGAGAAAGAGAAATAACTTTTCATTGCGTCCATGCATAAACAGTTTGCGAAAAAAAGTCAAATGCTCGGTAAGTGAAACTCCTAAAAATCGTGGATGGTCTATTGCCAAATAGAGTATATTTCTGGCAGGTAAATTTTTTTTGAGGCATTGCTTCACAAGTTGTTTTACAAATGTAGTTTTGCCAACGCGTCTACCACCAAGGATAATTTCTATTTGTCTACGGTCAAAACCTGCGTTGAACTTATTGAGGTATTCCTCTCGCGGTATTCCACAGTCAAAATCCTTCCCTTCCCACCACGGATTAAGGGCATAATATATATCTTCCATAAATCTGTCCCCCTTTTAAAAAGTGAATTTTCCATTGATATGTCTATTATATCATAAGAAGGGATATTTGTCAAGAAGTTTCGACTTATAATCGAAGGTTTTGGCAGAAAGTTTCGACTTTGGTCGAAACTATTGGGGAATTATGTTTCTTATGCGGGAGAGAGATGACCGCGCAGATTCTTCGCCTTTAGCAATGCAAAATTCCGCCTTGCGAAAGCTAAGTCCGCCAACGCCTGGCAGCATTGTAAAAATAGGAATGACAATTTTTTCCGACTCCGATGTACATCGGGGTGCCAGAGGAGGGCGGGCAAATTTTTGAGAGATGAATTTAAAAGTGAAAGGAAATGGTGGCACAATGCTGGCAATAACCACATCTGCTCCCATTTCAAACAGCGGCTTCACCGGAACCTGGCAAAACATAATTGCATCCATATACTTTGCGCCATTGAACTCAGGAAGGGGAACTACGAATGGAACAGCACAACTCGCCCAGACAGCCATTTTCACAGAACCTTCTTTGAGTATTTCCACCTTCCACTTTTTCAAATTAAAAGCGGCAATTGCACATGGAACAGGGAGTTTTTCCAATAATAAATCATCGTAGAAAAAATTAAGGACTCCCCATAAAAATTGAGGGGTTGGCAATTTTTTGAACATTCCATCGGGTATGAACTTTGCCATACCGTCCTGTCCCTTTTTCACAAGATTATCGAGGTTTGGGTCAGAAGCATAATATGCGGCAACTGCAGCCCCCATACTCGTACCAGAAATCAAATCAATAGGAACTCTTTCCCTGCATAACACATTGAGTACGCCCAGATGTGCTGCTCCTCTTGCCCCACCACCGGATAATGCCAGGCCAATCTTCACTGATTATTCCTTTACCATAAATTACGAAAGGTGCTTTTATCCGCCCTGGGCAGACCAAGCACCTTCTTTAGATATCTTTATTTTATTGCGACTTTTTATTACTTTTTTAATACTTAAAGGATGCTCCCAATAAATAATTTCCGCTTGAGTAATTGTAGGTATAAACCTTTTCATATTTATTGCTTGAAAGTGAGTAACCAAAATTGTAAGAATTTTGCTAAAAAGGTTTAAACCTCTTTCTTTTTATATTCTGATTGTTCTTCTGCAGTAAATATTGGTCTGCGAGAAGATATTTTTTCTATCATCTCAGCGATTTTTGCTGTTCTTTCATCCATTCTTTCCAGAAGATCTCTGGTTTCTCTTCTTCCGTCTTCAATCATTCTTTGGCTTTCTGCAATCATTTGATGAGTCTCTTTTTTTCCTTCTTCTATCATTTTTTGTGTTTCCATAATCATCTTCTGACTTTCTCCAATTATCTGCTGAGTTTCTTTTTTCCCTTGCTCAATCATTTCTTTTGCTAATCTATCCTCTAATTTTACTAATTTATCTGTTCGCACACTTAAAAAGATTGCTAAAAATACACTTAAACAAGCAATGACTAAACTCCCAATTCCCATAATAAAAATTAATGTACTTTCCATATATAAATATCCATTATTAAAAAGTCAAAGAATTTAGAATTTTGCTAACAAGGAAATCCGATGTGTAAGTCCTAAATCACCATAAGGAACAAGTGCATAATCTATATCAAAGAGATTAATCCTGAATCCAGCACCTACTGTAAGACCTGCAAGAAACCCGAGACTTGACATTGCGCTGTTGTATTTGTATCCACCTCGGACTGCAAACACCGGATGAACCCACCAGTCAATTCCTCCACCTACACTGAAGACACTGTCCATTATGCCATAGTTAATATCAGATGCAATTGTGAGTTTATCTTCCAGGTATTTATTTGATATTCCCATTTTTAAGTTTATTGGAAGAGGGCTCTGTTCAGAGATGAACGCACTTTCATAACCTAAGTTCTGAATTGCAAGTCCAAGAGTCCATTTTTCTACGTTCAGTTTATAGAGCAGACCGAGGTCTGCCACTACCCCTGTTGCAGTCCTGTCATCTAACTGCTGATAGATTATTTTAAGGGTTGCTCCTGCGTTTAATTTTTCTGAGTCGCCGAACTGGCGACCATATGAAACTGCCACTGCTAAATCACGCGCAGGAATATGACCTTCTGGTTGTTCAGTATCTGTTGTTCTTCTCTCAATACCTTCAATATAAAGGATAGTTCCTGATGCACCTATTACTCCACCAAGAAGAGGTTGGCAGTAGCCAAGGTACTCATATCTGATTGATTGAAACCACTCGGTGTGAATTAGGTTTACCTGTTTTCCTGTAATCTGGGCAAGACCTGCTGGGTTCCAATATAATGCACTTACATCATCTGCAACTGCAACATATGCTTCGCCCATTGCAATAGGTCTGGAGCCAACTCCTAATTTCAGGAATGTGGCACCTGTGGTGCCAGGGCCTGCGGCAAAACAGGTAAAAGACAAAAGATGAAAAGCGAAACTAAGGAAAATAACCAAAAACCAAATTCTTAAACCCTTAACCACAAACCCTGAACCCTTATTTATTGTTAACATTTGACCCTTTTCTCATAACTTCAAAGGTTTAACCTTAGGTATAATTATAGTTAAAATTTAGAAAAAGTCAAGAAAAATCAGACCTGAAGGTCTGAAATTTTGCCATAAGGCTACATTTTTAAGCAAATTGAAAACTTAATCTCCTCGAAAAAAGAATAAAATATAACTTTTATAGGCAAGATCGGAAAAATTACAGCGGAAAAATTAACCTTAGGGAAGTATTAAAGAAAAATTTTAGCAAGATGGAAGAATGAAGAAACACCTGTATCGGTAGGATTATAATAATTAAAGGAAGGACTTCTGGAAAATTTAGGTTAGACCATATTCTCTTTTGAATTTCTCTGGGTCTATTCTCCAGAATTCTTTTGGTGGATTACCTGGAAATTATAATTGAAAAATCACCCCCCCCTGTTCTATAAAGTTATAATTGAAAAAACACCCCCTCCCTTGTAAATCCTTCTCATTTCTGGTATAATTAAAAGAACAAACATAAATAACAAACATTTCTACCAGGAAATGGGAAGGAGGCAAAGGGGTGATAAAAGTGGAGATATGGGCAGAGGCAAAAAGGCTTTTTTATGTGGAGAAGGAGAAAAAGAAGGGTATTGCACGAAGATTAGGAATACATGTGCAAACTGTCAGGAAATTGTTAAAGAAGGAGAAA
>MNUO01000040.1 GCA_001871015.1 Candidatus Desantisbacteria bacterium CG1_02_38_46 | reverse complement strand
AAAATCAGGAAGTGCATTAGAGAAATTAGAAGACCTGATAAAATTTAGCAAGGAGTAAAATGAGGTGGGTGGAAGAGGATAAAAGTGAGGGGGAAAGTCATGATTTTAGATAAGATTGTAGAAAATAAAAAACGGGAAGTTGACGAAAACAGTAAATTTTATAAAGAATTGGCAGGTAAAATTAAAAATGTTTCACCAAAAGCACAGCAATCTCTGCCACTACAAACTCATAGTTTTTTGTCTGCTATCTCTATTCCTGGCAAAATCAACCTGATTGCTGAAATAAAAAGATTTTCTCCCACCAACCCTAAGCCGATTAAGGAATTTGACCCAGTGGAGATTGCCCGTGTTTATGAATCAAGCGGGGTGTGTGCCATTTCAGTTTTGACAGACAGGGATTATTTTGGTGGGAGTTTTGAGATTTTAGCATCAGTCAAAAACAGGACAGAAGTTCCAATTTTGTGCAAGGATTTTATTATTGATGAATTACAGATTTATGCTGCAAGATATTACGGTGCAGATGCTGTTCTTTTAATAACAAGGATATTAAAAGATAAAGATTTGAAAAGATTTGTAAAACTTTCTGATTCACTTGGGATGAATTCGCTTGTGGAAATCCATTCTAAAGAGGAATTAGAAAGGGCAGTTGAATCAGGTGCGAGAATAATTGGCATAAACAATCGGGACCTGGATACACTTGAGGTCAATTTAAACACCACTTTTGCACTGGTGCAACGGGTTCCTAAGGACAGAACCATTGTCAGCGAGAGCGGAATAAAGACCCGTGAGGATGTTCTAAAACTGAAGAATGCTGGCGTGAATGCAATTCTTGTTGGCGAAGCACTTCTTCGCAGTCCTGACATTGCCGTAAAAATTAAAGAACTGATTGCTTCGCAATGACAGTTAGTATCAGGGCTCCCACCCAAGAGACTGGCGGGTCTTCGAAAAGCCCTGAGTTACGTTGAGGAGAATTTATGGTGCAGGTGAAAATTTGTGGAATTAAAAAAGAGGAAGATGCGAAATGGGCAGTTAGCCTTGGTGCTGATATGTTAGGTTTTATCTTTTTCAAAAAAAGCCCTCGTTATGTTTCTACCCAACTTGCAAGAAAAATCATCAAAGGTTTGCCGCCATTTGTGCTACCCGTGGGAGTCTTTGTTGATGAGCAACAGGATTTAATCAGAAAAACAGTTAAATCTTGTGGTTTGAAAATTATACAACTACACGGGAATGAAACTCCTGAGTTCTGTTTGAATTTGAGAGCAATGCTTGGCCCAGATAAATCAGGACAATCTATCAGTGAGGTCAAGATAATTAAATCTTTTCGCATTCAGAATGAAAGCGTGTTACAGATTCAGCCTTTCCGTGAGCCAGTGCGTGCAGCTGATTTTTTCTTGCTTGATACTTTCAGGGAGGGCGTGCCTGGTGGAACAGGTGAGACTTTTGACTGGGAACTGGCTATAAAAGCAAAGGAATATGGTCCGATTTTCCTTTCAGGAGGACTTAATCCTGACAATGTTGTTAAAGCAATCCAGACAGTCAGACCTTATGGCGTTGATGTCGCAACAGGCGTAGAATCAGAGGGGATGGCTACAGGGCGTAAAGATTATGAAAAGATGAAGAAATTCATCAGTCGTGCCAAATCTATTCTATAACATTAAAAAGGAAATATTGAAGAAAAAACCCCTGCGTAATAAAATAATGGATGTTTTTCAAGCAATGGAGTTAATAAAAGATGGAGACACTATTGCAAGTGGAGGTTTTGTAGGTACTGGCCATCCTGAAGAATTGACTTCTGCGTTGGAACAAAGATTTTTAAAAACAGGTCATCCAGGAAATTTAACAGTGGTTTATGCTGCTGGTCAAGGTGATGGTAAAGAAAGAGGATTAAATCATCTCGGTCACGAAGGTATGGTTAAAAGAATAATTGGCGGTCACTGGAATCTTGCTCCAAAATTAGGAAAATTGGCCATGGAAGGAAAGATTGAAGCCTATAATTTCCCACAAGGAGTGATTGCCCATCTTTATCGGGACATTGCCAGTGGTAAACCAGGAACAATTACCCATGTTGGATTAAAAACTTTTGTTGACCCCCGTATAGAAGGAGGAAAATTAAATAAAATTACCAGAGATGACATGGTAAAACTTATTTTTCTTGAGGGAAAAGAATGGCTTTTATATAAAGCCTTCCCCATAAATGTTGCCCTTATCCGCGGCACCACTGCTGATGAATCAGGAAATATAAGTATGGAAAAGGAGGCAGCGACTCTGGAAATGCTTTCCATGGCACAGGCAGCAAAGAATTCAGGAGGAATCGTTATTGCCCAGGTAGAGAGGACAGCTCCTAAAGGAAGTCTAAACCCAAAATCAGTAAGGGTGCCAGGATTATTAGTGGATGTAGTTGTTCTCGCCCAACCCCAGAATCATCAACAAACTTTTGCCGAAGATTACAATCCTGCCTTTAGCGGAGAAGAAAAAATACCCGCAGCAGAGATTCCTCCTTTAATTTTAGACGAAAGGAAAATAATTGCCCGCCGCGCAGTACTGGAATTAACCCCTTCTGCTATTGTTAATCTGGGAATTGGTATGCCTGAAGGAGTAGCAGCCGTAGCCGCAGAAGAGGGAATCAGCGAACAGATGATTCTTACAGTAGAGGCCGGTCCTATTGGCGGCGTGCCAGCAGGAGGATTAAGTTTTGGTGCCTCGGCAAATCCAGAGGCAATTATTGATCAGCCTTACCAGTTTGATTTTTACGATGGAGGAGGATTGGACATTGCCTTTCTTGGATTGGCCCAGGTTGATGAAAAGGGCAATGTAAATGTAAGTAAATTTGGCCCGCGCATTGCCGGAGCAGGTGGATTTATCAATATTACCCAGAATGCCAAAAAGGTTATCTATTGCGGAACCCTTACTGCTGGAGGATTGGAAATAAGCGTTAAAGAAGGAAATCTGAATATAAATAAAGAGGGAAGGCATAAAAAATTCGTAAAAGAGGTAGAGCAGATTACCTTTAGTGGAGAATATGCCAGAGAAAAAGGTCAGATTGTGCTCTATGTTACTGAGCGGGCAGTATTTAAATTAGAACAGGATAAAATAGTCCTCATGGAGATTGCGCCAGGAGTTGACTTAGAAAAAGATGTTCTAAGACAGATGGAATTTATACCACTTATCGATAAGGATTTAAAAACAATGGAGAAGAAAATATTTCTTGAATCGCCAATGGGAATTAAAGGAGGAGGTTATTAAAATGCCTGCCAGACAAGCAGTAATTGTCAGTGCACTGAGAACAGCTATAGGAAACTTTGGCGGAACATTAAAGGATATGGCGGCAATAGAATTAGGAGCAAGTGTGATTGCAGAGCTCATCAGAAGAGCCAAACTTAATCCTGGGGATATAGAAGAAGTAATTATGGGAAATGTGCTTCAGGCAGGTCTTGGTCAAGGACCGGCAAGACAAACCACCTTAAAGGCAGGGATTCCTTTTTCTGTCCCGTCAATTACTATAAATAAAGTCTGTGCTTCTGGATTAGTAGCAGTTAATTTAGCATCCTGGGCAATTAAATTAGGAGAGAGAAAAATTGTTATTGCGGGGGGAATGGAAAATATGAGTGCTGCCCCTTTTCTTTTGAAAAAAGTACGCTGGGGATATAGAATGGGAAATAATCTCCTTGTGGACAGCATGATTGAAGATGGGTTATGGGACGCTTTCAACAACTATCATATGGGTATTACAGCAGAGAATATTGCCCGGTGTTATCATATTAGCCGGGAAGAACAGGATGTTTTTGCTTATGAGAGTCAGATGAAAGCAAAAAAAGCAATGGAGCAAGGAAAGTTTAAAGAAGAAATTCTTCCATTAAAAATTTCTCAGCCAAAAGGTGAATCAACTATTTTTGATAAAGACGAATTTCCTAAACCCTGGACTACTTTAGAAAAGCTGGCTTCTTTAAGACCTGTTTTTAAAAAGGATGGAACGGTAACCGCGGGTAATTCTTCGGGAATCAATGATGGAGCAGCTGTGCTTTTATTGATGGAGAGAGAAGAAGCAAAAAAATTAAATCTAAGACCATTGGCAAAAATCATTGGATGTGCTTCTGTAGGAGTGGACCCTAAATTTATGGGCATAGGACCGATTTCTGCAACAAAAGAAGTGCTGGAGAAAACCGGCCTTACTCTTGACCAGATTGACCTTATTGAAGTCAACGAGGCTTTTGCCAGTGCCTCTATTGCTGTTGAAAAAGAATTAAAACTGGACAGAGGAAAAGTTAATGTCAACGGAGGAGCAATTGCTTTAGGTCATCCTGTTGGAGCCAGTGGAGCAAGGGTATTAGTTACTTTTCTTTATGAAATGCAAAGAAGGAAGGTAAAATATGGACTGGTTACTTTGTGTGTTGGTGGTGGTCAGGGCATAGCCATGATTGTAGAGAGGGAATAGAATGGAAATAAAAAAGATTATCTTGCTGGAAACGAATCTTTAGGTATAAAATGGAACTGTCTGGTTTAATTTCCCAATCAGAATCACGACTTGATGATTTTAAAGGAATGAGATATGATTAAAGAATCTGAAATTAAAAGACTGCTCAGGCAACCTGAAGGGCAATTTCTTGAACGAAAAAGCTGTTATGAATATGTAAAAGAGAAATGGAAACTTAGAAAAGCCAGCGAGGTAGCTAAAGACATAGCAGAAGTTTTGTCCGCTTTTGCCAACGCAGATGGAGGCACTCTTTTACTTGGGGTAGATGATAACGGTAATATTTCAGGGGTTGATTTTCCAGAAGATAAACTGCGAATTATCCAGAATGCTTCCAAGAATCTTATAAAACCAACATTACGAACAGAAATTGATAAAATTATTTTTCAAAAAAAATCGCTATTTATTTTCAATGTTAACTGGATGCCAGATGTATATCAATTATCCGATGGTCGCTATCTTCTCCGCATCGGTGATTCAAATATGCCTTTTCCTGCGGAGCAGATTGGACTGCTTAAATCTGGCAAAAGAAAAGCGGTTTCTGAAAGTCGTATTGAACCTACTGCAACATGGGATGATATTTCTGAAGAGATTATTTTAGAATTTAGTAAGAAGGTTGGAATAGAGGGTGATGCCGAAGAGATATTAAGCCAGTATCTGGCAAGTGCATATACATCGGTAACCCTAAATCAAAGAATTTTTGTTCATTGACAAATTAAAAAATATTCCTATAATATCTTTTAAAAAGGAGGATATTATGGGAAAAGAACAAAAAGAATTTCTAAGGCGGTTTAAGGCAATAGAACTATATCAACAAGGGCTAAAACCAATTCAGATTTATAAGAAACTCAGACGCTCAAAAAAGTGGTTTTTTAAATACCTGAAAGTTTATCATT
>MNUO01000052.1 GCA_001871015.1 Candidatus Desantisbacteria bacterium CG1_02_38_46 | reverse complement strand
CCTTATCCACAACAAAGAGATGCGCGTGATTTACCAGCGAAAAATCTCGCAGGGTAAATCAGCAAAACAGGCACTTATTGTTGTGGCAAAGAAACTCTTAGAGGTAATGCTGGCTATGCTTAAGTCAGGAAAGACATATAACCCGATTCAGGTATATGCTAACACATAAATTTATCAAAGAACGCTCTTTGGAAATTTAAAACTTGACTTTATAGGATAATCTTTAAAATTTAATTTCTGTGCGTTTAATTTCTATAATTCTGGCATCCGGTCCTAAAAGTGACCTGATGACTTCATCGGGCCTGGCACTGAATTCATTGGTAATTTTGAGGGAAATTTCAAATGTGATAGAATTATTATTAGCAGGACTAAAGTCCTGCGTTACACATTCAAAGTCCTGCGTTACACATTCAAAGTCCTGCGTTACACATTCAATATTCTCAATCAATGGGCGGATGTTTAACGCTTTGTCAACCTTTGGAGTTTTGCGGTGAACGATGATTTCATCCTGGTTGAGAAATTCTTCAATTTTTTTAGAAAGGCAGGACATAAAGTCCTGCACTACGGGCAGAGTAAACTCTGCACTTCCTCTTACAGAGCCTACTTCGGCAGAGTGCCTACTTTCGGCCACTACAAGCAGAGTAAACTCTGCCACTACATTATATTTTACTCCATTGATGATGTTTGGCAGAGCCGGAGCAGAAAGAAAAATTTCCTCAAATTCTTTCAGTGTAAATCCAGCGGGCAACTGAGTGGATAACCTTCTTATGAACTCATCCAGTTCCATTCTTTCACTTAAGAAAATATCACAAAGTTCACAATCACTTATCATCCCCACTGAAAGAGGTAATCCTAATATAACTTCAGGATGTGGGTGAAAACTTTTGGAGAAAGCAACAGGTATATTTGCGCGACGCAATGCTCTCTTAAGCAGACGGTGCAAATCAAGATGGGAAATATATTTTAGTTCCTCACCTTTGCTAAAAGTTATGCGGACCCTCTGTCTTACTTTAGTTGATGGTTGTAAAATGGGGACAGTCCCCATTTTATCATCGGGGTCAGGGACGGTCCCCTTTTTGTCCGGTTTTTTATCACAGACGCCGCATTCCTGGCATTCATCAAATACACAATTTGGAGTGGTAAGGGATTCTTTTGATTTTTTGTTTTCCTTGATTAGAAATTCTTTTGTCAGACCCGTATCAATGTGGTCCCAGGGCAAGACCTCATTATATTCTCTTTTGCGATATAAATAAAATGATGGGTCTATTCTAAATTCTTGAAATGCCTTTTCCCATATGGAAAATTTAAAAGTTTCTTCCCATGCATCAAACCTGGCACCGTTTTTCCATGCGCACAAAAGCACTTCGTTCAGCCGCCTGTCTCCGCGTGCAAATACACCCTCCAGGAAACTCATTTCAGGCCTGTTCCACCTGACCTCTATTCTCCTCAAACCACTTAGAATTTTCTTCTGTTTATCTCTTAAAGATTCAATTCTCTCCTGCGGCTCCCATTGAAATGGTGTATGGGATTTAGGGACAAAAGGGGAAATGCTTGGACGGATACTTGCTTTTGGATTTATCTTCTGTCCTATTTTTTTTAACTCTTTTACAAGTGTAACAATTCCTTTTATGTCCTCTTCAGTCTCTTGGGGCAAACCAATCATAAAATACAATTTACAGGAATCCCATCCTGCACGATAGGCATTTCCAATACTCTTCATCAGTTCATCCTGATTGATATTCTTATTGATTATATTTCTTAACCTCTGTGTCCCAGCCTCAGGAGCAAAAGTAAGGGTTGGCTTAACACGAGCACCCATCGAGATAAGTTGAGCTAAGTGCAGGGAGAAGTTGTCAGGACGAAGTGATGGGAGAGAAATATTTACACCCTTCTCCCTGTATTTCTTTGCAATGTCCGATACTGTTTCCTCAATGTCAGGATAATCACAAATATTTAATGCCAGCAAAGAGACTTCTTCCCACCCCGTATTTTCCATCAATGGCGTGATAAGTTCGCGCAGACGATTGAGAGAGTGCATCCGGACAGGACGCGAAATCATACCTGCCTGACAGAACCGGCAGCCCTGGGTACAACCGCGGAAAACTTCAACTACTGCACGGTCATGGACAATTGATTGAAATGGAACAATTGGTTTTACAGGACAAAACATCGAATCCAAATCCCAAACGATTCTTTTCCTTACCATGGATGGAACATCATCATATCTGGGTTTAATGCAATTCACAGTACTGTCAGAATTATACTTTACTTCATAAAGTGAAGGAACATAAACTCCTTCAATCTTAGCCATCTCTCTTAATATTTCTTGTCTTTTGAATCTTTGAATCTTCAAATCCTTAAATCTTTTCATTATATCAAGTATTGATTCTTCGGTTTCACCAATTACGAATAAATCAATAAATTCAGAAACAGGTTCGGGATTGAATACGCAGGCTCCACCTGCAATAATTAAAGGATGTACTTCGTTGCGGTCACGGGCAAGAACAGGAATACCTGTTAAATCAAGAATTGTCAGGACATTTGTATAGCACATTTCATACTGGAGACTGAAACCAATTATATCAAATTCTTTAAGGGGTGTGTGCGTCTCAAGACTGAATAAAGGAATTTTATTATGACGCAATCTCTCTTCCATGTCAATCCAGGGTGCGTAAACCCTCTCCGCAATTACATCTTCTTGCTGGTTAAGTAAATGATAAAGTATATTCATTCCGAGATGGGACATTCCAATTTCATAAAGGTCCGGGAATGCCAGAGCGACACGAACAATTCGCATGTCATCCATCGTGCATCGTTTATGGACGGAATTCCATTCGTTGCCAATATACCTTGTTGGCTTTGAAACTTGCCCAAGAATTTCTTCAATTGTGGTTTTCATACCTATGAAAAATAGGGGCACATCCTGTTTTTATAACTGAGTTGTTGGATGTTGAGGTCTGACCCCCTTAGAACATAAAGTGGCGCATACGGACATTGAGGATAATTCCTATACCAATAAGTGTAAAGATAAGAGAAGACCCTCCATAGCTCAACAAGGGGAGAGGTAAACCAGTAACCGGTGCAAATCCTATTGCCATTCCAATATTAACTAAAATTTGAAATGTAATCCCGCAAATTATTCCTGTGACGAGGAGTCTTCCAAACATATCCCTGGTAGAAGCAAATTTCATTGCTCTGTAGATTAGAAGAAAATAAAGGAGAAATAATATAGAAACTCCTACGAATCCGAACTCTTCTCCAATTACAGAAAGTATGAAATCCGTATGTTGTTTAGGAAGGAATCGCAACTGAGTCTGAGTTCCGCTCAAGAAGCCCTTTCCGAGAAATCTTCCAGAACCAATTGCGATTTTAGATTGAATAATATGATACCCTGAAGATAAAGAATCGCGGCTTGGCTCAAAAAATATCAATATCCTTGCCTTTTGATAATCCCTTAATAAAAACCAGGCAAGGGGGGAAATTCCCAGACCAATTAACAAAAGTGTAACAAGGTGTTTAATTCTCACGCCGGCGAAATATAGCATGCCGAAGAAGATGAAAATGAAAACAAAAGCTGTGCCGAGGTCAGGCTGCCTCATTATGAGGAAGAAGGGAATGCCTAAAAGAATAATCGGGATAAATAAGTCAGTAAACCTGGTCATTTTTCTCTCTATTCCTTCAGGAGATAAATACCTGGCAAGCAAAATTATGAACGCTAATTTAGCAAATTCAGAAGGTTGAAATGAAAATGAACCAATTTTAAACCATCTCTGCGCCCCGAGGATTTGCCTGCCAAAAACCAGAACACCTATCAGAAGAATTATGGCAAAAATATATATAAGCCATCCCCATTCCCGTAGTAAGCGATAATTAAAAAAAGTTAAGCAAATCATTATTATTACGCCTACCCCTAACCATATTGCCTGACGCAGGTATATCTCAGTCTCCCCGGTGAAATGCGTAGCACTGTAAATACTAATTATTCCTATAAAACCGAGGGTTAAACACAGAATCATCAAACCAAAATCAAAATTTTTTATTAATCTACGGTCAAATATCATCATGGTCCATAGAATATTGAGCGTAAAACTTGGGCAGCAATCGGAGATGCTACCGTTGAACCGCTTCCACCATTTTCCACAAACACCACAATTGTAACAGGAGTAGCCCGCGAATCTACCGCGTGCGGGATTGACATATTTGGCTGGGCGAAACAGACAAACCATGCATGGTCCTCCCCGCCGGGGTTCTGAGCTGTTCCAGTTTTGCCCATAACCTCTGCCTCTAAAATATTGGCAAGTGTACCAGTTCCCTTTGTAACCACCAACCGCAATGCCATTTTCATCAGATTTACTGTTGCAGGATTCAGATTGATTTCACTGATTAATTGAGGAACGAATTTTTTCCCACCCCGATGCAACATCGTGGTATCCGCTCCCCGAAATAATATTTCTTGAATAAGTCTGGGCTTATAAAGTTTTCCACCATTAAATATGACATTTACAACATTTGCCATTTGTAAAGGTGTAGCAAGAAGGTACCCCTGACCGATGGAAAAATTAAATGTATCCCCGAGAAACCAGCGCTCTTTCTTTACCTTTTTCTTCCAGTCAGGACCAGGAACAACACCGCTCCTCTCCCCTGGTATATCAATCCCAGAACGAACTCCAAGACCAAATAACCTGGCATATTTTTCTATAATCTCCGGTCCCAATCTTACTCCTAAATGATAAAAATATATGTCACAGGATTCTGCTACCCCGCGAGTAAAATTGACCAATCCATGCCCTGTTCGGTTCCAGCACCTGTAAACCCTTGTACCTGCCCTGTGCACTCCCTCACAATTAAAAACTTCTTGGGGGTCTATCTTCCCTTCCTCAAGTGCAGCCACAGCAACAACAATCTTAAAAACAGAGCCTGGTGGATAAGTAGCTTGCACAGTCCTGTTCAGCATTGGGTGGCCTGGACTATTTACTATTTTCTGCCACTTCCTTGAAGGAATAGGGTGGGTGAACATATTTGGATCAAAATCAGGACTACTCGCCATTCCCAGGATATCGCCGTTGAAAGGATCTGTAACCACTATTGCACCACGCTTTCCAAGGAGAGCGAATTCACAGGCCTCCTGGATTTTCTTATCGATTGTAAGAAGGACATCAGCGCCAATAATTGGTTCTCTCTCGCCCAGGATACGTGGAGGATGTGCTGGTCTTCCACGAACATCTATTTCAATCTTCGTACCTCCATCTATACCCTTCAAGAAAGGTTCACAAAACCTCTCTATTCCAACCTGACCAATTTGGTCACCATATTCATATCCCTCATCTTTCAATTTCTCTCGTAGATCTTTTTCACTAATTTCCTGAACATATCCAAGCAGATGTGCACAAAGGGAATGATTTGGATAACATCGCGATGGTATAGTTTCAATGATGATACCCGGAAATTCATTTCCGGATTCAAGTATTCTCGAAACAACTACAGGAGGAAGGTCCTGAGCAAGGGGAATCGGTTGGAATGGACGGAACCTCTGTCTTTTCACCCTCCTCTTGATTTCTTGCACATCAATTTTATATATTCTCTCGAAGTGCTCTACCGCTTCATCAATTTTGTTTCTAGCCAACCACGGAACGAGGTACGCACAAAAAGAAGGACGGTTATCAACTAATAATTCTCCTTTGCAATCATAAATTCTACCGCGGGGAGCAATATTCTTGATTAACTGGATTCTGTTATTCTCGGATTTTCTGTAGTAAAAATCACCACGGATAATTTGCAAGAAGAATAATCTTGCAAGGAATATTGAAAAAACACACACAACAAATAACAGAAAAAACCATCGCCGTATCACGATTAATCTCCATCCAGGATTACTCCTTCTTTTCTTTTTTCTTCAGTTAACCGCAGGATAAATGTACCTAAAAGGGTGGTGTAAAGACTGCAAAATAAAAGGCGCAAGAAAAATGAAGAAGGTGAAGGAGTAAAAGGTGAAATATAAAGAGGTATAAAGAAAAACATTCCCTGAAGGAAAGTGCATAAGAATAAGAGCAGAGGTTGGACTACCGGGTTTTCCCTGTTGATGGGGCCAATAACTAACCCGAGGAGAAAACCAACCAGGACCCAGGAGAAAACATCCGCCCAGAATAACCGGGAATTAATTCCCTGGCTCAATCCAGCAAAAAACCCTAAAAAAATCCCGCGAAATACATTTTCAAAATAAGCAGAGCTTGTTGCTCGTAAAATAAACGTCGTGGGCTGGTCGCAATACCTCTCTCCTGATTTGTATCTTGAGGGTCGTGCGAGGCTGAAAAATATAAGGGGAATTACAAGGAGGTTTGGAACCACAGAAGCAATCTGTATAAACTGGGCTATACTTATTTGCACAATCATCGTTATGACAATTGAAATAATCACTAATATATAATATGTCATTTAAGTAGTATAAAAACTTCCTCTAATTTATTGAAATCAACTGCTGGTTCTATGTCTGCCTTTGGTACAAGTCCTCCCTTTTTCACCTGTGTTATTTTCCCCAGGATTAAACCTTTTGGGAATGTTCCACCCAGACCCGAGGTCAAAACTGTATCCCCGGGTTTTACTTGAATATCCCTGTTAAAGAAACTCATCTGAATGAAACTCTCCATTCCTTCAACAACCCCAAATTCCCGTGTCTCTCTGACAATTGCCGCTATTTTACTTCCACGGTCAACCGCAAGAAGGACAGTTGAACATTTTGGGCTTACTTCTATTATCCTGCCAACCACTCCATCCGGGAGCAGCGCCACCATATTAAGGGTAACTCCGGATTCTTCTCCCTTATCAATAAAGAGAGTCTTAAACCAATTGCCTGGATCTCTGGCTATTACTTTTGAGAGGAAAAGGTTAGAAGACAATGATTCATATTTCCTTAACCTTTCCAGTTCAGATATCTTAGCTCTATAAAGGGAATTTTGTGTTTCAACTTCATTAAGTTGTTCTTTTAAAAATCTATTTTCTTCCTCCACCTGCTTTGCATGATATAAGAAGGAGAAAAAACCACCGAGCCCATTCAGGGTTCCCTGAATAACCTTCGAAGGGAACAGGAAAGCTGTCCTGGTTGCATTCCTGATCCCCGGCAATTGAAGAAAAAATCCCACAAATACTAAAATCGAGCTCAGTATTAAATACCTGCGCATTTACCCCTCATTCTGTATTTTAGATTTAAGTAATGCCTGATTCCCACTCTGAGGTCGGCCTTTCTTTGAGGACTTCTTTTAGAGTTTTCAATTCCTCCAACACCTTACCTGTGCCAAACACCACACAGGTAACCGGATCTTCCACTAAATGAATCGGGAGTCCTGTTTCCTGCCCTAACAGTTTATCTAAACCCTGCAACAGCCCTCCTCCACCGCACAGGACCAATCCCTTTTCCACAATATCCGCTGATAGTTCCGGGGGAGTCTGTTCTAAATTCATCTTTATAGTATCAACGATTATTTTTACTGTTTCTGTAAGTGCCTCTCGCACCTCCTGGGAAGTAATTTTTAATGTGCGCGGTAAACCCGTAATCAAATCTCTCCCCTTTACTTCCATTTCCTCTTCGTTTTCCAATGGAAAAGCTGAACCAATCTGGATTTTCACCTCTTCAGCGGTACGCTCTCCAATCATCAAATTATATTCATTTTTAATATAGGTGACAATCGTCTCATCCATTTCATTCCCGGCGACCCTGACAGATTTACTGACCACAATTCCACCCAGGGAAATTACAGCCACCTCGGTTGTCCCTCCTCCTATATCGACAATTATGTTTCCACCTGCATCCTGCACTGGTAATCCCGCTCCTATTGCAGCGGCCATTGGTTCTTCAATTAAATATATCTCCCGTGCGCCCGCCCTCTCTGCAGATTCCTTCACCGCTCTCCTCTCAACCTCAGTAATCCCGGACGGAACTCCCACCACAACTCTGGGACGGACTAACTTACGCCGCCTGTGTGCCTTCCCAATAAAATAACGCAACATCTCTTCTGTAACTGCGAAATCGGAAATGACACCATCTTTCAGAGGTCTGATTGCAATTATATTTGCCGGGGTACGCCCCACCATCCTTTTAGCCTCTTCACCAACTGCAAGAACCCTGTTCGTATCCTTGTTTATTGCTACAACTGATGGTTCAGTGCTCACAATTCCTTCTCCTTTAACATATACCAGAGTGCTTGAAGTTCCCAGGTCAATACCAATGTCATTTGAAAATAAATCCTTGAAATTCCTGAATAAATCCATGTCTCCTCCTTGTTAAAAATTGTGCATTGTGTGGTGTAATATTATATCAGATTTTTGGAATTTTGGCAAGTTTTTTTATATTTTGTTGCTTTTTATGAAATTTTTAGTATAATAGAAAGTAGGTTCGATCTGTATATAACCGAGCGAAATAAGGTGTGAGGAGGAGAAAATGCTTGAGGTATTGCGCAAAAATATGAAGCTGGTCATCTGGATAATTCTTTTTTCCTTTTTAGCCACTATATTTATTGCATGGGGAATGCACTTTACAGGAGGAAGAGGTGAAAAGAATTATGTAGCAAAGATAAACGGAAAAAAAATCACCAATGAAGAGTTTTATTCTCTTTACAGAGATTGGATAAATCGGTACAGGGAAATCTATGGGGAGGCACTGGATGATGAAATGGCTGAGAACCTGCGCCGCCTATTGCTCAGCAATATAATAGCAGGTGAACTCTTATACAAAGAGGCGCTCAAGGAAGGTATAAAGGTCACAAAAGATGAAATTGAAGAGGTGGTTAAAATGTCCCCCATCTTCAAAAATGACAAAGGCGAATTCGACCCCGGAAGATATGCACAGGGGAAAAAAGTGTTACCTAAAACCTGGTGGAAAGCACAGGAAAAAGAAACTAAAAAAACATTGATGGCAAGGAAACTGGAAGCACAAATTAAAATGGCAGTAAAGGTAACTGATGAAGAAGTTCGCCAGTATTTTAAAGAAAAAAATATGAGTTTCAAAATAAGTTATTTACTTATACCCCGTTCCTCCTTTGGTTCTGTCTCTGTTTCACAGGATGAACTCAAGAAATTTTATGAAATACGTAAAGAGGAATATCGCAGGGCTGACCAGGTTAAGGTTGAATATCTGTCTGCGCGCAAACCCGGCGAGGAAGACATTCCGGATAGTTCGACAAGAGAAACAATAATCAAAAACATCGGAATAACCATGGAAAACGCTTTAAAGGAGCTGGATAAAGGTCAGGATTTGAAGTCTATTGGTAAAAAATATAGTTTAGAGGTCGATGAGACTCCCTTTTTTGAGAAAAGACAGTTCATTCAAGACCTGGATTTTCAAGTCTTTACCCGTGCCGCGTTCACCCTGTCTGATCCTGGCGAAATTACAGACATCGTCCAATCACCTAATTATTATTACATAATCAAGTTAATCAAGAGAGTGGATGCGCATATTCCGGGGCTTGATGAAATAAAAGATGCAGTTGAAAAGGAAATAAAAACTGACAGGCAGGATACGCTTGCAAAAGCAAGGGCTGAAGAAATCTTGAAAAAATTGAAAACCGGGGAAATAAAATCCGCCACTGCTGATTGGCGAACCAGTATTAAAACAACGCCATTTTTCAGTGCTAAAGGCGAAATTCCTGGTTTATCCGGAGAAAAGGAATTGAAGAAAGTGATATTTGAATTGAGCAAGGATGAGTGGAGCGAGCCTGTAAAAACAAGTAATGGTTATTGTCTGCTCAAACTTGATGCTAGGATTATTCCCACTGTTGTGGATGCGACTCAATTAGGTACACTCAGTGAAGAATTATTACAGATTCGCCAGTACCAGACCGCTCAGGAGTGGTTTGCGAATATACGCAAAAATGCCAAAATTGAAAATGTCCTCTACCCTGAGCAAAAAGCAGGGGAGCAAACAGAAGAAACCGCTGAAAAATAAGATTGAAAAAATAACAAAAAAGTGTGGGAACGCTTGACTAAACAATAAATATGTGTTATACTTATAGTAGGAAAGGAGGTATAACTAATATGAGCAAAGTAAAAACTGCAATCTCAATACAGGATTATCTTTTTCAGGAAATGGATGCTCTTGCCCACAAAACACATATACCGAGAAGTAATTTATTTGAAAAAGCAGTAGGAGATTTTCTGGAAAGGCAAAAAAATCAGCAGATTCTTAAGGAACTTAACGCCGTCTATAGTACTGCGCCAAGCACGGAAGAAAAAAGGTGGCAACGTGGAACAAGACTATCACACAAGAAAATTTTGGAGAAAAACAATGGTTATTAACCAGGGAGATATTTTCTGGGTCCAGCTGGGTAAACCAACCGGGTCTGAACCTGGATATCGACATCCACACCTCGTTATACAGAACAATCTCTTTAATCGCAGTCGTATTAACACGGTTATTGTTTGTGCCTTAACATCAAATCTGGAACGAGCAAGAGTACCTGGCAATATTTTGCTTTTTAAGGGTGAAGCAAATTTGCCAAAACGTAGTGTAGCAAATGTCTCTCAGATTGTTACTGTAGATAAATCAGATCTGGTCAAAAAAATAGGAACACTGTCACGCCAAAGGTTAAGCGAAATTCTTAAAGGGGTTCATTTAGTAATAGACCCCCGCGAGATAGAATAAGTAAGAACACAGGTTCAGAATTATGAATCCACATAATTTAAATTAATGACTTAGCATTTTTTTCAGGAATTGACCTGTGTATGACTTTCCATTATTAGCTACTTCCTCTGGCATTCCTGCAACCACAACCCTTCCACCAGCATCTCCGCCTTCAGGGCCCAGGTCAATGATATAATCTGCTGTTTTAATCACTTCAAGATTGTGCTCAATTACAATAACGGTATTACCCGCATCAGTAAGTCTGTGCAGGACATTCAACAATTTTTCTACATCTGCAAAATGAAGGCCTGTTGTTGGCTCGTCTAAAATATAAATGGTCTTTCCTGTGCCAATCTTACTAAGTTCAGTAGCAAGTTTTACTCTCTGCGCTTCCCCGCCTGAAAGAGTAGTTGCAAATTGACCCACTTTTATATAACCAAGCCCTACAGCGTTAAGCATCTGTAATTTTCTTCGGACGCGTGGAATGTTCTTGAAAAATTCCAGCGCTTCTTCCACAATCATATCTAAAACTTCACTGATATTTTTTCCTTTATATCTAATTTCAAGTGTCTCGTGATTATACCGTGCTCCATTGCATACTTCGCAGGTAACATAGACATCTGGCAAAAAGTGCATTTCTACTTTTTTAACACCCTCTCCCTGGCAGGCTTCACACCTTCCACCCTTGACATTAAAGGAAAACCTGCCAGGCAAATATCCACGAGCCCGTGATTCCTGCAACATTGCAAAAACATCTCTTATCGGCGAAAATGCTCCTGTATAGGTTGCTGGGTTTGAACGGGGAGTACGACCTATGGGTGACTGGTCAATTATAATGACTTTGTCAATATTTTCAGTACCTAACATTTTTTTAAATTGTCCCGGTTTTTCTTTTGAGTTATAGATTTTCTTTGCAAGTGCCTTGTAGAGAATTTCATTAACCAGTGTACTTTTGCCCGAACCTGATACGCCAGTAACGCAGGTAAAAATCCCTAATGGAATTTTAACTGTGATATCTTTTAGGTTAAACTGGCTTGCGCCGACGACCGTAAGAAAACCTTTTGGCTTGCGTCTAATCTCAGGGACAGGAATTTCGAGTTCTCCCTTCAGATATTTTCCTGTCAATGACTTTGAGCAGTTTGTCACATCCTTGATTGTTCCTGCAGCAACTACCTCTCCGCCATGAATTCCAGGACCCGGGCCCAGGTCAATTACATAATCAGCACACAGAATTGTTTCCTTGTCGTGCTCAACAACAAGCACAGTATTACCCAGGTCTCTTAGATTTTTAAGTGTGACCAGCAATTTCTGATTATCTCTCTGGTGCAATCCAATTGTGGGCTCATCTAAGATATAAAGTACGCCCACAAGCCCTGAGCCAATCTGGGTTGCAAGGTGCACCCTTTCCCCTTCTCCACCTGAAAGCGTCTCTGCTGTCCGGTCAAGCGTAAGATAATCAAGTCCTACATTCATAAGGAATCCGAGTCTTGCCTTAATTTCCTTTATAATTTCAGAGGCAATTATCTTTTCCTGCTGGGTCAATTTTAAATCTGAAAAGAATTCCATTGATTCCTGCACAGACATCTTTGTCATCTCAGTAATATTTTTGTTGCCGACTTTTACCGCCAGACTTTCTGGTTTAAGACGGTCACCTTTGCAGGCTTTGCAGGTCACATAAGAAATGTATTTCTCGTAGATATCCTCGCGCACATTATCTGAATCAGTTTCTTTATATCTACGTTCCAGATTGGTAACAATACCTTCAAAATCAATTTCCGGACTGCCATAAAGCAAAATATTCTGGTGCTCTTTTGGAAGTTTATTGAACGCAAGACTCAGGTCAATATTATGTTCTTTTGCAGCATCCTCAATCATTGAATAGTACCAGTTGCTTGCAGCTGCCTTCCAGCGATAAAATCCCATTCCTTTTGACCAGGGTTCAAGTGCTCCCTCCTGCACAGATTTACTTCTGTCAGGGACAACTAAATCCGGGTCAACAACCATTTTTGCACCAAGACCAGAACATTCGGGACAAGCGCCATACGGACTATTGAATGAAAAAGACCTGGGTGAAATTTCTTCATAATTTATTCCACATTTTGGACAGGACAACTGCTCGGAGAACAAAATCGCCATCCGTTTGTACTGCACCATCACCAAACCCTTGCCGATTTTTAATGCAGTTTCCAGTGAGTCAGCAAGACGGTTGCGGGAATCTGGCGTGAGCACAATTCTATCAACTACAACTTCAATATTATGTTTTTTGTATCTTGCTAGCTTCGGCAATTCTTCTGATATATCATAAATTTTTCCATTAATCCGCACCCTGACAAATCCCTGCCTTTTTACCTCGTCCACAATGTGTCTGTATTCTCCCTTTCTTCCTCTTACAAGTGGAGCGAGAATGTCAATACGAATACCGTCGTGGTCTATTGTGGTGGCCGAAAGTAGCCGACTGTAGGCACTCTGGAAGTGGCACTCTGCCGAAGTAGGCTCTGTAAGAGGAAGTGCAGAGTTTACTCTGCTATCTTGTTTAGTATCGCGAGTTATCTGTATTATTCGCTCAATAATTTCGTCAATGCTCTGACGCTTGATTTTTCTGCCGCATTTGTAACAGTAAGGAATGCCTGTGCGTGCAAACAATACACGCAGGTAGTCGTAGATTTCAGTAACTATGGCAACAGTTGAACGGGGATTGTGACTTGCAGCACGCTGCTGAATTGCAATTGCCGGAGAAAGACCGATGATTTCATCCACATTTGGCTTTTCCATCTGCTCAAGAAATTGCCTTGCATATGCTGAAAGTGATTCAACATACCGACGCTGTCCTTCAGCATAGAGTGTATCAAATGCAAGCGTGGACTTCCCACTCCCGCTCAAACCAGTGATTACAACCAGTTTATTTCGCGGTATCTCCACATCAATATTCTTAAGATTATGCTCTCTCGCCCCACGAATTATAATTTTATCTGTATTTGCCATTTCTTATTTTGCCTGTCATTGCGACCCCGATGTTACATCGGGGGAAGCAATCTATTTTTGCTATATATTTATTATATCCCCCTGCCCCAAAAAGTCAATAAAAAATCCCGCCGCACGAACTGGCGGGCCATAAAAATAATGTCTATCCCTATTTTTAACCAAAAAGAAAATTTTCTAACGAAATATTTAATTTTTTGGTAACTTGATATATCTTTGCCAAAAATCTATTTGAGTGTCTCTTGCGCCAAAGTGCTTCGCGAGAAGTTCTTTTACCTTTAAATCGTTGATAAACGATTTCGTTTAGCTCCTCGGGAAAAGTATGATTTGTGGCTTCAGACCTTTTTCGCCTGGTAGATACTTTCCGCCACAAAACAGGTTATTAAAAAAGTCTACTCTGCCTGTCATGGGTTGAACCTGCACATTTATTCCCGATAGCGCATTATTAAAACATGCCTTTTTGTTTTCATTTATTTCAAAACCATCTTTGCGCCTTATTGGCAATCTTCTTAAGATAGTTTTGATAAAATCCTAATTGACATGATAAAAAACTAATTTTTGTTTTTGAACATTGCATATTTGTTTTGTTTATTTTATGCTTTAACCACTTTTAATATTTTTTTATATATAAACCCTGAATGGGATAAATTACATGGAAGGTTTTAACGACCCTCATTAGGGCGCGGTAATCGATGCTTTCAAAAACCTCACCTTCCTCGTAGGAAATTTGTGTTCTCCTTTGAAGAAGTATGGTCTTTTTCTTAATTCTCACCTTCCATGAACAAGCAACATTTATATTGCTTGTTTAATTATCCTTGAATAAATAGATTAGTTTTTTTAAAAAATAGGTTTTCTTGAAATTAATCTATTATCCAATACAAGAATTTCTACTTTTAATTTGTTTAATCTAAATTATCAACAAACAGAAGTTTTGAAATCCTTGTTAAAGCCTCATTTTAGAGGAATGGAATCATCTTCCATTTTTTGAGGTGATCAGAAAATCCATCTTCTCGAAAACACAATCTCAAAGAACTCAAGAAGGGCGAAACGCCCTTCTGTTTTTCAATTTATAAATATTTATAAGAATTGAATAATTCTCCAATTAATGATTTATCCCACTATATTTTTCACATTGAAAATATTTTTTGCCATATGCAGTTGAATAATAACGAAAAGTCTTATTGCCACAGAACAAACAACCTCCTCCGGGATCATAAGTATAACATCTGGATCGATTTACTAGTTTTGGCTGATGATAAAAATAATAATTTTTGTCCTTATATTCCTTCATAGAAGTTTCCAATCCATCACATTTCATCACTTTTCCACATCGGCAAAATGTTTTTCAAGAGATTTTTTGATTTTAGTTCTTCGTCCATTTTTAATCTTGTGTTTGTTTCCATATTGGAGCATTGTCAAATACTGCAATTTTTTTTGATAGCAAATCTTTGTCTAAGTATAAAAACTCGATTCTAAAAATATCTTTTTTATATTTTTCCTTTAGCAATTTAAAATATGGCTCTTCAGCATAGTGATATCTAAAATCACGGCCTTTTTCATAACCGCCTTTTCCACTCTTTATCACACTTTTACCATAGATGGAGAAAAGTTGTCCGTTTGGAATCGATATCAATATCAATGCTTTAATGCCTGGTTTAGCATGTTCGTGTATAATTTGTATGGCATAAGTGAGGCAGGGTTTATTTTTCAAATAATATTCTGGTAGATTTGTACGTATATTTGCTTTTTTCCCATATGATGTCTGGTTTGTTGCTACATTGATCTTACCTTTATAATCTGCTGGATTATCTATTAAGGCAGTTTTGATGTCTACGTGCAAAATAGCTTCAGGAAGTTCATACATTAAATCTGCACCTACAGGAGCAGAATTGGGAAATTTAAAAATTGGTGCAAAAAAATGATGAAAAATTCTTTCAGCGCCAGTATCTAAATCAGATGCTTTATATCCTTTTCTTGCGGTTTGGATAAAATTTTCGTACCAATTCTCTTTAATCTTCAACCTTGAATCTAGCCCTTCCAATATATGGGTGAAGTCTTGTTTAAGATATAATTTTAACATTTTAAAATATTCCCATTCTAACTCTTCGAGCTCTATATCATCTAACATTTCTCCCCCCTATTCGATTCTCACAATTTCTATTTCCCCGCACCGTTTTCTCATAATCTTAAGAAATTGAGATTGAATTTCTATTAAAATTGATTTTCTTCCTAATTCTTTTGCTACTTTGCCCGTTGTTCCTGAACCAGCAAATGGGTCAAGCACTATGCCATCAGGAAGACAGCAGGACAATATTGCTTTTCTTGGAAGTTCTTCAGGAAAAACGGCAAAATGTTTATCGTTTAGTTTTGCTGTATTCATCTCCCATATATCTCCCGGATTTTTTCCGTTTGGGTGCCTTCTTATTGTTTGAAGAACATAGTGCATTTCTGTCATTTCTTTGTCATATTTATCATCAAATTTCAAAATACCTTTTAATTTTAACCAATCTTCTGGTAGTGGTAAAGAACCACCTGCATCTTTACGAAACCAATGTCCAGCAGTGTGGGCGTATCCGAGTTTTTCATCTATTTCCTTCGTAGAAATTCCTACTTTTTCACGCCATTTTCTAAGATAATCGCATATTACTTCCTGAGGAAGTTCGGCTTTTCTTTTTTTAACATAATTTATTCCAGTTATTGAAGCACGACCACCAGGGGAAGCACCTACATTAACTTCATTCCCCTTAAATTTTCCGTTATAATCAATTCTCTTCTTCTTTTCTTCTATAACACCACGCATTTTTTTATAATCTTCTTCACTCAAAAATTCAGGCAATCCCAAATCTTTTCCATTATCATCTCCGTTCGACTTGTAAGGCACTCTAATTTTGTCAATGTCAAAATATACTTCTTTTTCCCAATCATCTCTTGTGAAGAAATATATTGGTTCATATGTATTAGTAAATCTGGCTTTTGCTGGGGAAGGCATATGATTTGGTTTGTGCCATATGATTTGATTCCTGAGCAGCCAACCTATTTTTAAACCTTTCCCGTTCTTAATTTTCACTTCCTTTGTCATCTTAGCAGCTATCCTTTGAGGAATCATCTGGAGACCTTTATCAATATAGGTATCACCTATATTTAAAAAATATGCTCCCTTTTTTGTAAGAATTCTGAGGAGCTCTTTGGAAATTTCACAAATTTTATCTATGTATTCTTCCGGAGTTTTCTCTCTTCCAATTTGCCCATTTGTATAGTAATCCCTCAAATTCCAATAAGGAGGCGAAGTAACTATACAGGAAATAGACTCAGAAGGAATCTTTTTTAATGCCTCCATCACGTCGCCAAGTAAAACAACTGGTTTGGTGTCTACTGGAAGATCAATAAAATCACCGCGAATTTTTATTTCTTTCATCGCCAGTTTCTCCATATCAAAAAGATAAGGTACTTCGATTAATTGTTCTGTCATCTGCTGTGTTTTCATATTCGTCTCCTCCTTCGTCAAGATACTGTGATACATTCTCTACAAATTAAATCTTTATCTGCGTCTAAAAAATTTTAAAATTTCCTAATTACACCCTTAATTTTCCCTGCAACCCAGACCTGTTTATCTGCAGGGTCAATGATTATTGGCTCCAGATTTTCGTTTGCGGGTTGCAAACGGAAATTGCCATCTCTTTCCTTATATAATTTCTTAACTGTGGCTTCGCCATCAATTAATACAACTACGGTATCGCCATTATAGTCGGGAGCAGATTGTTTGTGCACTATGACATAGTCACCGTCAAGAATTCCAGAATCAATCATACTGTTGCCCTTGACTCGCAGAGCAAAGATATCCTGAGAGTTTTTTATAAGGCTATTATCAACAGCGAGTGCTCCTTCAATATTTTGCTCAGCAAAAATTGGCTCTCCTGCAGCGACTCTACCGACAATAGGAATATTTATTGCGGAAGCATTATTTTGAACGCCATTATGTAAACCATTGTACGAACCTGAAGGTTCTACTCCTCTGGCAAGACTGATACTGCGGGATTTGTGAGGTTCGCGTTTGATATAACCCTTTCGTTCAAGCGCAAGCAAATGATCCTTAGCGGCATTGGGGGATTTGAAAGAAAATTTTTTCTGAATATCCAGAAGAGAAGGTGGATAGCCATGGATTGAGATGCTTTGTCCGATAAAATCCAAGATTTCTTTCTGGCGTGAAGTTAATTCAGCATTCATTTCAAAATCTCCAAAAACCTTTGTTTTACCTACATTATATATTATACTGTAAATTCTTACAGTTGTCAAGTAAAAAATGAAATTTTGGTGATTTTTTTAAAAAGTGGCAAGAATCTACCAAATCAAAATAAACCGGGGACAAACCCCGGCGCTACAAAAATAATGCCGAGGATTAACCTCAACGCTACATCAAGCAGAGTAAACTCTGCCACTACAAACAAAGCTAAAGCCTATGGCTACCAAAAAGCCTGATAAATCAGGCAACTACAATATTGGATTCCCGCCTGCGCGGGAATGACATATAAGTGCAATGAATCGCACCGCTACATTACCGCACCACCCAAGCCTTCCATCTTTTTCTCAATCCTATCAATGCATTTTTGCAAATTATTGACAATATCTTTTTCTTTTAACCTTAAAATACTCCATCCTTCTTTTCTCAAATTTCTATCCCTTAAGGAATCCTTCAATCGCTGAGAACGGATAGAGTGCCATTTCTCTCCGTCGCATTCTATATTGAGAAGTCCGTTTTTATCGTCAAGACCTACTCGGCAAAATATCACGAAGTCCAGCCGATATTTTTTGCCGTCAGGCAAAGAGAATATGTGCTCTCTCGAAAATTTGATTCTTCTTTTTGAGAGTGCATCCGATAATATTTCTTCAATCGGTGGGATATCAAATAATTCCATCACTGTATTTACAAATAGAAGTTTCTTCAGTGTGGTAAATCCAAAAGATATGCGTGTTCTGTTTTTGTTGATTATTGGCCTGGGAAGTCTTTGTATCCCCGAAAGGTTTATTTTTAGATAATCTTCATCTGCTCGGATATGGTCTGGTTCCCCGGGCAGAATCCACTTCCTTTTCACGATCTCACAATTTTTTATCCTGGCATAATAGCGGATGCGCTGTCCACTCTTCCCAAATACTGAAGGCTGATAAAAAGCAATAAACCTGGCTCTCCTTCTTGGAGCGTAAAGCGAAGGAATGCGATACCACTTCTTTCTCAAGAGAAGATTCAGGTCCCGCCTATTCTTCAACACTCCAATCAAAACTATATCTTCTTTCATTTCCCTAATTTCTGGGTCCAAAAATGGCTGTGCCGATGCGGACCATATTTGAACCTTCTTCAATAGCTACTTTGTAGGAATTCGACATTCCCATTGAAAGAATTTTTATATCAACATTTGGCATCTTTATTTCTTTTGCTTTTTCAAACAGTTCTTTCATCTTTTTAAAATATGGTCTTGCATCTTCCGGATTTTCAGAATATGGCTCCATAGTCATGAGCCCTTCCACCTTTATATTTTCAAGTCCGGACATCAATTCTATTAATTCCAGCACTCTTTCCTGTGCAATACCGCTCTTAGTTTTTTCTCCAGCGATGTTTACTTCTATATAAACAGGAACTATTTCCCACACCCGACCCGCCTCGGCGGGGTGGAGCACTACTCCATGGGTGGATACCCGCTTGTCTATGGCCCGGGCAATTTCAAAAGAATCAATTGTCTGTATAACATCAAAAGTTCCCAGAGCTTTATTTATTTTATTTTTCTGCAAAGGTCCTATCATATGCCATTTCACCTGCTTTGCCTTTTCTGGAGATAAGCCTTTATATATCTTTTCTGCTTCCTGAACATAATTTTCACCTATGTCTGTTGCACCGGCATCAATTACTTCTTCTATTTCTTTCATCGTTCTTGTCTTGGCTGCTATTACTATAACTACATTTTCAGGAATTTCATTCCTTATTTTAACATAATCCTCTGCAATTGACATCTTTAAGCCTCCAACAGATATTATAAACAATTTTTTGCATTTGTCAATTCCTCTTACGTAACTCAGACCTTCAGGTCTGATTTTTCTTGACAAAACCGTGAAAAAAGTGTATACTTTAACTTAGGAATAAGCAAAAATTATAAAATATGAAAAAGATTGTTTCAATAGGTCGTGGTGGAGTTGGTAAAACTGTTTTTATTGCGCTTCTTGCAAAGTATTTTAGAGACCAAAAACCTATTTTGCTCATAGATGCTGACCCTGACCAGAACCTTGCTGAAATGACTGGCGTTGATTTGGGAAAAAATGGAACAAAGACAGTTTCAGACATTCTTTTTGATGTGAAATTTGATAAAATTGAAGAAGGATTAAAATCCTTAGCACTTGCAGACAAAATAGATTATCTATTCAATCAGAAAGTACTGTATGAAGGCAAGTATTTCGATTTTATCTCTATTGGCACAAAGTGGACAGAAGGTTGCTACTGCCAACCCAATAATATCCTGAAAGGTATTATTGCAAAAATTGAAAAACATTACAGCTATGTTTTAATTGATTCCCCGGCGGGACTGGAACATTTAAACAGAAGAATAACATCTTCCATAGATGAAATTTTTGCTATAATTGATCCGTCTTGGAAGGCATTTGAGAGTGCAAAAAGAGTACATAAACTTGTGCAGGAAATAGGTATTAAGTTCAAGAATTTTTATGCTGTTGCCAATTATAGATTCCCGGATGAACGCCTGGAGTCAATTGAAAAAGAAACCGGATTGAAGTTTGCCGGCAAGTTGAGATACGATGAGGATATAGAAAATTATAGCCTGTCAGGTAAATCAATATTTGAACTAATAGAAGATTCTCCTGCATTCAATTCTATAAAGGAAATTATGAAAAAAGTGGGTTACTGAAGGAGGATTGGTTATGCCACAGGAAACGATGACGCCAAAAGAACGATGGCTCGCCGTACTTAAACGACAGAAACCAGACAGAATACCTATGGATTACTGGGCTACAGCAGAAGCACATAATAAACTGAAGAAATATCTCGGATGTGAGGAGGATGGAGCTCTTTTTGAACGTCTGCACATTGACCGTCCAATAACAGTAGGAGCGAAGTATATCGGACCGCCAGTTCCTGAAGGCAGTGATATTTTTGGATGCCGTTTTAAAAATGTTGACTATGGAACAGGTGTATATAATGAGTGTATATACAATCCCCTTGCGCAGTATAAAACCCTTGATGAAATCAAGAAAAATTACAAATGGCCAAGCCCTGACTGGTACGATTATTCTGAAATTCCAAAACAGATTGCTGGCAAAGAAGATTATCCAATTCAGGGAGGCGGATCTGAACCATTCCTTACATATAAAGGACTACGGGGTCAGGAGCAGGCATTTATGGATTTGGCTCTGAATCCAGACATTGTACATTTCTGCCTTGACAAACTCTTTGAACTCGCTTACCAGAATACCATGCGAATTTACGAGCAGATTCCTGGAAAGGTTATGCTTACATATGTTGCTGAAGACTTTGGGAGCCAGGAAGATTTAATGTACTCTCCGGCGCATATCCGTGAATTCCTTATTCCCAGAATGAAAAAAATGATGGACCTTGCACATCAGGCAGGAGCTTTTGTTTTTCATCACAGTGATGGAGCAATCCGTAAGATTATTCCTGATATGATTGAGGCTGGCATTGATGTTTTAAATCCAATCCAGTGGCGCTGCAAGGGAATGGAACGGGAAGCTTTAAAGCGTGATTTTGGGAATAAATTAATATTCCATGGCGGTGTGGACAATCAGTATACTCTTGCATTTGGCTCAGTTGAAGAAGTTCGCAAAGAAGTTGTGGACAACATTCGAATTTTAGGAAAAGGCGGGGGCTATATACTTGCTCCCTGCCATAACATCCAGGCGGTCAGTCCTCC
>MNUO01000014.1 GCA_001871015.1 Candidatus Desantisbacteria bacterium CG1_02_38_46 | reverse complement strand
AGACCATCCTGTTCTCGGTGTGGGCCCAGGTGTTTTCAAATTGCATTATCCCATCTATCAGGCTAATTTGCGCACATTCTCCCCAGGCATTCCGTTTTTTTCATCCCAGGAATCCCGTGTTCATAACGAATATCTGCAAACCCTTGCAGAAACCGGTATAATTGGAACTGCAGCGTTTTTATGGCTGGCTATTTGTATATTTTACTTTGGTTTAAAATACTTATCTTATCTTAAAAAGCCAAAACAGAAGGGTATTATTATCGGACTATTGGCAGCAATATCTGCTATATTTCTGGATAGCATATTTGCCTTTCCGTTTCACCTGACTTCCCACGCTACCTTGTTCTGGTTATTCCTGGGAATGCTGGTTGTTGTGGGTGAAGGTGCTGGTGTGAGTGAAAATGTAAAGATAAAACATAAACCAGGCAAACAGCGTCCCTGGGAATTAATTATTGGTGCATGGACTATTTCAGTTATTCTCATTGTTTTGATTTTACGTTCGTTTTTTGGTACATTTCATTATAAGCAGGCGATAATATATGGTAATCAGGGAATGGATGAGGCAGCGATGGAAAATTATTTAAGGGCAATCAGGCTTTCTCCTTTTGACCCCGAGATTCATTTTACCTGGGGCTATGTGTGTCTGAACAATAACAATGTTGAGGAGGCATTCAAACAATTTCAACTCGTGGAAAAACTTTATCCTTATAGCGAAGACAATTTATTAAATTTGGGGTTCGTTTACAATCTCAGAAAGATGCCAGAGAAAGCAATTGATTATTTCAAAAGGGCGCTTCTGTTAAATCCTAACATCGGAGTAAAAGGAGTCGCCACGGGCGACCTGACACCTTTCTGAAGATGGGGTAAAAATGAGATTAACTGATTTTGTAAAGGAATTTATAAAGAGAACTTTGGAGGAAGATATCGGTGCTGGAGATGTAACGACAAATGTAATGGTGTCTGAGAAAGCACAAGCCCAGGCAATGCTCTATGCACGGGAGAATGGGGTAATATCTGGGCTGGATGTGACTGCAGAGGTCTTTCGCCAGCTTGACAAAAATGTAAAGATTAAGAAATTTGTTCAGGATGGAGTAAAGGTAAGAGTAAATCAACCTCTTGCAGAGATAAAAGGAAAAACAAGAGCGCTGCTGACAGGGGAGAGGACTGCGTTGAATTTCCTGCAGCATCTATCAGGTATTGCTACATTGACCAGAAAATATGTTGACGCTGTAAAGCCGTATAATACGAAAATTTTCGATACCCGCAAAACCATTCCTGGGATACGCGTTCTTGAAAAATATGCTGTGAGGATTGGCCGTGGATATAATCACAGGATGGGGCTTTATGATATGGCTATGGTGAAGGATAACCATCTGAAAATAAGTGTTAAAGTGTCAAAATATCAAAGTGTCAGAGATTTTTTAAAAGGCGTTGTTCAGAAACTGAGAAAAAAAATACCGAAGGGAATGAAGATTGAGGTGGAAACGAAAAATTTGAAAGATGTCAGGGATGCTCTGGAAGCAGGAGCGGATATAATAATGCTGGACAATATGAGCACAGAAATGATGAAAAAAGCAGTTGATTCCATTACACGTCATAGAAAACCGATAATTGAAGCGTCGGGAAATGTAACATTAAAAAATGTGAAGACAATTGCAAAAACAGGTGTGGACCGGATTTCGGTGGGAAAGTTGACCCATTCAGCACCGGCACTGGACATTTCAATGGAAATTAGGAGAAATTAGGAGAAAATTTGACAAATTATTAAGATAGTAGTATAATAATAAAATAGGGGGAAGTATATGAGAGACAGAATGAAAAGTTTCATAATATTAATGCTTGTGGTACTTACATTGATGCTCATTTTTATTCAAAGAGAAAGGGAGGCGAAAGAAATGGCAAGAAATAGTGCAACCCAGGTGATAAAATTGTCTGCACCCAAAAAGAGAGGTGATATTTCCCTTGAGGAAGCGATATTAAAACGACGTTCAAAAAGGGAATTTAAAACAGCGCCTTTATCAAAAGAACAGATTTCACAGCTCTTGTGGGCTGCTCAGGGTATTACTGACCCAGCCGGCTTCTTACGAGCCAGTCCATCAGCAGGCGCACTTTATCCGTTAGAGATATACATAGTTTATTCTGAAGGTGTGTATTATTATCGTCCGAATGGGCATATTCTTGAAAGGATTTCCACGGATGATGTGCGTTTGGCACTTTGTGAAGCAGCTCTCGGACAGGAGTTTATTGCCTCAGCGCCGTTGGATATTATTATTACTGCAGTGTATGAAAGGACAACGGGTAAATACGGTGATAGAGGGATTCGTTATGTGCATATGGAAGCAGGACATTGTGCCCAGAATATTCATCTTCAGGCAGTTGCACTTGGACTTGGTTCTGTACCAATAGGTGCATTTTCAGATAAAGATGTCTCCAGGGTTCTAACACTACCTGCTGAATGCAAGCCACTTTATATAATTCCTGTAGGATATCCACAATAAAATGTAGAGTAAGCATTAGGCGTGCAAAAGAGGTGTTCCATGACATCAAGAGAGCGTCTTTTAATTGCACTAAAGGGTAAAATGCCCGACAGGGTTCCAGCAAATCTTTATGAGATAAATCCACATAGTGAAGGGACATTTTATACTACCGAAGAATCCTTCCGAGACATAATTGAATTTCTTAAGAATGAGGCAGATTCTTTCGGTTGGGGACCTGTGGATTCAGGGATATTTCACTCTGACCCGAAGAAAATTACTGCTCGTACAGAGACAAAAGAAAAGGGAAATTCAACTTTCTATCGGACAGAGATTGAAACTCCAAAGGGTTATTTGACCTGTGATACGAGAGTAGATGAGGGAGTGGCAACCACCTGGGTACTGAAGCATTTTATTGAAAACGATGAAGACATTGAAAAGTTCCTTTCAATGGAATATTATCCCCACCAGCCAGACCTCACCAATTTTTTTAAATTAGAAGAGATTATGAAGGAAAACGGAAGGGGAGTAATGTTACTTTCTCTTGCAGATGCAGTGTGTGAAGTAGCAGGGACAACGAAATTTGAGTTTTTCGCAACAAAATCTGTTGAGGATAAAAAGACTGTACTTAAATTGATTAATGTATTTCAAGAGCGATTAATTGGCCAGTATGAATATCTTGCCAGGAATGTTCAGGATACAGTATTTCGTATATGCGGACCTGAATATGTAACGCCTCCACTTATGCCACCTTCTTATTTTCATGAATTTGTAGCAGTACCGGACAGGAAATTATCCAATATTGTCCACAAATACAGTGAAAACAGAAATTTCGTCTGCATCCATTCTCACGGTAAGATAGGAAAAGTGCTGGACGAGATTGTCTCAATAGGGATTGATGTGCTCGAGCCAGTAGAGTCATTACCTGCAAGCACCGCAGATGTGACTCTCGAAGAGGTTAGAAAAAGAGTTGGAGACAATGTTTGTCTGATGGGAAACATACAAACCAGGTATCTTGACTATTGTTCAAGAGAAGAACTTGATGCGATAATTAAAACCGCAATTCATCAGGGAGGAAAAAACGGTGCATTTGTTCTGATTCCCACTGGTGCACCTATAGTTTCTCCTCTACAGGGTCAAACAAAAGAAAATATTAAACAATATTTTGAATCCGCACACAAATACGGGCAATATCCGCTGAAATAGAAATAGCTCAAAATACAATATCAGGACTAAAGTCCTGAGTTACATATCAGGACTAAAGTCCTGAGTTTAATGATAGTAGTAGTGGTCGAGCTTGCTCGACAAATAAAGCAGAGTGAACTCTGCCACCACATTCGAGGAGATAAAATGTTAGATTTAAAATTCATTCGTGAAAATGTGGAATTGGTCAGAAAGAATTTACGAGACCGTGCCAATAAACTGGATTTAGACGGACTGCTTAAACTGGATGAAAAGCGTCGCAAATTGATTCAAAAAGTTGAGGAACTTAAATATAAGAGAAATATAGCTAGTGAAAAAATTGCTCAACTGAAAAAGGATAAAAAAAAGACTGACCATCTGATTGAAGAGATGAAGGATGTTGGAAAAGAAATAGAGAAATTTGAAGACGAGGTTTCCACATACGAAAAAAAGGTAAACCAGACTGTTCTTTTAATTCCCAATATTCCTGACTCATCTGTGCCAGCAGGATTGACGCAGGATTTCAACAAAGAAGTCAGGTCCTGGGGCAAAAAACCAGAGTTTGATTTTCAGCCCCGTCTACACTGGGACATAGGAGAAACACTGGGAATTCTGGATTTTGGTCGGGCATCCAAGATTACAGGTGCTCACTTTGCTCTATACAAAGGTTTAGGCGCAAGTCTTGAGCGTGCACTGGTAAATTTCATGCTTGATTTGCATCTCAATAAACATGGCTATAAAGAAATATGGCCCCCTGTTCTTGTTAACAGGGAATGTATTACAGGAACAGGTCAGCTTCCAAAATATGAGGAGGATATGTACCGCTGCGAACTCGATGATATTTTTCCCATTCCTACAGCAGAAGTTCCTCTGACAGGTTTGCATATGGATGAAGTGCTCGAAGAAAAGAATTTACCAATTTACTATACAGCATACACTCCCTGTTTCAGAAGAGAGGCTGGTTCATACGGAAAGGAGACGAGGGGATTGTTGCGTGTTCATCAGTTTGATAAAGTGGAAATGGTAAAACTTACTAAGCCAGAAGATTCAGATATAGAACTTGAAAAAATGGTGCAAAATGCTGAGGAAGTAGTTCAGTTGCTCGAGCTTCCATACAGAGTGATGCTGCTGTGTACAGTTGAGATGGGGTTTGCTGCTCGTAAATGTTATGATATTGAAATATGGGCTCCAGCCCAGGGAAAATGGCTTGAGTCATCTTCTTGCTCAAACTGCGGTGATTTTCAGGCAAGGCGATTGAACATCAGATATCGCAAGAAAGACGGCAAGACCGAACTTGTGCATACTCTGAATGGTTCAGGTATTGCACTTGCCCGCACATTTGCAGCAATACTTGAAAACTATCAGCAGAAAGACGGCTCAGTTGTAATTCCAGAAGTCCTGCGTCCATACATTGGTGGTGTTGAAAAAATTGAAGGATAAGAAATGAGGAACATTACAGATGAAACCTAAGAGATATATTGTTTGGTCTAAAGACAGAATTGATCTAAGAGACCCCTGGCAGAAAAAATGGTATATTAAACAGGTTCTAATCAACGGGAGAACAGAGGACATCGCTTTGCTTAAATGGAAAGAGATAGAACACATTCTTCCTGAATTAGACTTACCCCCGGACATAAAAAATCTATGGGAAGATTACTTTAATGTTAAAAGGAAAATTAAGAGTAAGAAATAATTTCGGAGAGGTGGCCGAGCTGGCTTAAGGCAATCGCCTGCTAAGCGATTAGTCCCCTAACAGGGATTCCCGGGTTCGAATCCCGGCCTCTCCGCCATAGTGCGCCTGTAGCTCAGATGGATAGAGCACCTGCCTACGAAGCAGGTTGTCGGGCGTTCGAATCGCCCCAGGCGCGCGGCATAATTGCTATAAGACTACCAGATGTATGAGAAAAAAGGAGAAGATATGGCAAAATTGACAAAAAAGAGAATAGCGTGGCTAATCATTATCATTATTGTTGGTTTTGCAGTAGGATTAAATATGT
>MNUO01000116.1 GCA_001871015.1 Candidatus Desantisbacteria bacterium CG1_02_38_46 | reverse complement strand
CAACGATTGCAAACACTCTGCGACTTTTAAATTTGCCACAGGAAATTAAAGATTATATTTCTAAAAATATACTTACTGAAGGACACGGAAGAGCGCTTCTCTCCATTGAAAACTCCGTTTTACAGCTGGCACTGGCAAAGAAAATTGTCAAGCGAGGACTATCGGTGAGGGAGTCTGAGGCTATAGTAAATAAAGTTAAAGAATCCCGCCTTGGTGCAACGCAGGCAAAGAGTCAAAAGGATGTACATATACTTGACCTGGAAGAGGAATTGATGGAGTTGCTTGGTACAAAAGTGAGGATAAAACCCAGGGGTAAACGGGGCATAGTTGAAATCGAATATTATTCCGAGGACGAATTCCAGCGCATCCTTGAAAAACTTCGCAAATTATAAAAATAGGGACATATGGATAGAAAATCGTTTGAAGAACTTTTGTTCGCTGCATTGAAAGAGCTGCCGGTAAAGTTTCGCCACCGTATGGAGAATGTTGAGATTGTAGTTGAAGATAGGCCTCAAGCCCAACTATTAAAGGAACGCGGCATTGGCTCCAACAGTTTTCTTCTTGGTTTATATCAAGGCGTTCCAATCACCAGGCGTGGATTTTTCTATACCAATGTCCTGCCGGATAAAATTACCATTTTTCAGGAGAATATTGAGAAAATCGCTAAAGATGAACAAAATCTCAAAGAGACTCTCAAGCGGGTCATTATCCACGAAATTGGTCATTACTATGGTCTGGATGAAAAAGATATGAAGTGAAGAAGGAGAAAATCATGAGAGGTGCAGGTGGTCCACTTTTCAGGGCCGGAAGAGGGGGATTCGAAGGAGATGATATCCCAGGAGCAAAACTCCAGTTTGGACGTTTGTTAAATTATCTGAAGTCTTACAAATGGCAGGTGGTACTTTCACTGACGATTTCCATTCTAATTACCATTCTCAGCCTTATTCCGCCGCGTCTTATAGGAATTATAATTGACCAGGCAGTAGGAAAAAAACAACTTCATACACTTTATGTTTTAGTATTATCCTTGTTAGCGATATACCTTGCCTCACACATCCTTGGAGGACTGAAAACTTATCTGATGGGAAGGTTAGGGCAAAAAGTAATATATGATATGTGGCAGGATGTGTACAGTAACCTGCAGCGACTCTCTTTCAATTTTTATGATAATACACAGACAGGAAATATTATGTCCCGCATAACAAATGATGTTGGTGCGGTTGAAAGAGTGATTGTAGATGGTATGGATGTGACGATAATAGCTTCATTGACACTTGTTGGTATAACCTTTATTTTATTCTGGATAAACTGGCAGCTTGCACTGATAGCAATTCTCCCAATCCCGGTTCTTTTATTGCTGGTCTGGTTTTTTACTTCTAGAGCACATAAAATTTATCAGCAAGTCCGCAGAAAGATGGGTGAAATAAGCGCCCTGCTTCAGGATAGCATTTCAGGTATTCGCGAAATAAAAAGTTTCGGCAGGGAGGATTACGAAATAGAGCGGCTTGCCGAAAAAAGTACTGATTATATGGATACAAATCTACAGGCTGTAAAATTGTGGTCAATTTTCTCTCCAGCAATTATTATAACAACTTCTATTGGCATAATTCTTGTGTTATTATTTGGAGGGAAGATGGCCATTACAACTGGCGCTCTCTCTGCAGGGCAGATTGTTTCCTTCCTGTTCTACCTGGAGCTTTTCTATCGACCAATTCATCAACTGAATATGGTCAATCATATGCTCCAGCACGCTCGGGCAGCGAGCGAGCGCATTTTTGAAGTAATTGATGCAGTGCCAGAAGTAAAAGAAGCGCCAAACGCCATCAAGATTCCCTCTCCTATCAAAGGTGAAGTTATTTTCCACAATGTGAAATTTTCATACAAAGAAGGAATTGAAGTGCTTCACGGGATAAATTTTGAAGCACAGCAGGGTGAAATTGTGGCTCTTGTGGGTCCGACAGGAGCCGGGAAAACAACAATTGTGAGTCTCATTCCAAGGTTTTACGATATGGACAGCGGAAGAGTGCTTATTGATGGTATCGATGTTAAGAAATTGAAATTGAAGGATTTGCGGGACAACATTGGAATTGTGATGCAGGAACCCTTTCTTTTTAATGGCACAGTAAGGGAAAATATTGCTTATGGACGACTTAATGCTACTATTGATGAGATAGTGGAAGTGGCTAAACTTGCAAATGCGCATGAGTTTATTATGGAATTGGAAGATGGATATGAACATCAAATTGGAGAACGGGGTATTAGACTTTCTGTTGGAGAGAAGCAGCGTATTGCAATTGCCAGGGCACTTTTGAAAAACCCGCCGCTCTTAATTCTGGATGAAGCAACCTCTTCAGTGGACAACAGGACTGAAGTACTGATCCAGCAGGCAATTGAACATCTTCTACGCAAGCGGACTTCCTTTGTCATTGCGCATCGCCTATCAACTGTGATGAACGCAAATAAAATTCTTGTCATTCAGGATGGTCAGATTGCAGAGGTCGGCACTCATGAGGAACTCCTTGCTAAGGGTGGTGTCTATGCCAACCTGTATGAAATTCAGAGGAGGAAAATTGACAAATTCTAAAAAGTGAGTATAATATTAGAGTAGTTGCCCTAATTAACTTTTTCCCAGTTGTATCGACGGAAAATACAAAAACTTTTATTACAAATTTTCTACATTTTCCTACACATTTTAAAGGCTATTCCTACAAATCTATATTAGGTATTCTTTGACAAAATAAGTCTTTTATCGTCGGCAAAATAGGTTTTATAACTTGCTTTTTCTTCTGTTTTATGGTATGATGAAAGTAGTAGTTTTGTAGGAAGAATACCAGAAACAGGAGGTAAAAAGAATGTCATGGCCCATGTGGCTAAATGTCTTATCTCTATGCATCTGGTAGCTAATGTTGCTTACAAGGTTGGCTGTCCAGAGTATGCTCACAGGATTAAGATTTTTGCAAAACAGCCAGTGTAGGAAGACCTTAAATTTTTCAAAGATCTCCGACGAGTTCTCGTCGGTAAATTTTAGCTTAAACGGGTTTTATACCCCCCTGTTTTGATTTTCCACGAGTGGAAATTAAATTTTATCGCCGACAAAAATTTCTAATTCTGGCTTGACAAACTATATATTGCGTGCTATAATGATGATAACGACCATAGAGCCGAAAGGTAGTATTTAAGAATTATTCGGGGGGAACATGGGGAGAGAAAAATTACCAAGAATTGATGGGGACGATAAAGTAAGAAAACTACTTTTACCTTTTTGTCGTTTGAAACCAGACGAAATATGGGAAGACCCTTTACACAAACATAAGATAGGTTGTCTTGACGCTACTAATGAAAAAGATATTTTAAAATTAATGGTTAATAATAAATCTGTGTTAGCAATCCAAGACCCACCCTATAATGTTGTTGTGGGTAATAACAATACTCATAATTTAAGTAAAATTTCATTAGAAAAATATATAGAGTGGAGTAAAAAATGGGTAGAGAACACAATAAAGGCATTAAAAGACAACGCCCATTTTTATATTTGGTTAGGGGCCGACCAAAACGAAGGATTCCAACCACTCCCGGATTTTATGATTATGATGAGAGAGTTTAATGAACTAAAAACAAGAAGTTTTATCACTATGAGAAATCAACGTGGATATGGTACACAAAAAAATTGGATGGCGGTTAGACAAGAACTTCTTTATTACGCCAGAGGTAATCCTGGGTTTAATATAGAAGCTGAATATACTGACATTCCAAAAATTTTAAGAGGATATTACAAAGAAGTTAATGGTGAAAGAACTGAAAATTTAGAGCGTAGTAAATCACCAAACATAAGGGCAGGTAATGTATGGGTTGACATTCAACAGGTATTTTATAGAATGGAGGAAAATGTCCCGGGTTGCTATGCACAAAAACCATTAAAAGCGATAGAGAGAATTATATCGGCTAGTTCGCGGAAAGATGATTTGGTGGTAGATTTTTTTGCTCATGCCGGCACCACTTTACTTGCTGCTGAAAAATTAAAAAGACGATGTTTTACAATTGATATTGACCCCATTTTCGCCGAAGTTTCAATAAGGAGATTAGAGCATTTTAGACAAACAGGAAAAACCGGGTGGCAATTTAAAACTCCCTTTCCTGAAATTGAAATAAAACCGAAAGTGGAATATGAAAAACGAGAAACTTTTAAAGAAGATAGGGGGTATTCCTACCCGCTATTACCCAATTTTTAAAGGAGCAAAAATGGACATAGACGAATTGGATCAACATCTTTTAAGTTGGACCAAACGATTAAAACAGGAAAATCAAAATTTACTTAATGCTGCATTGTCAAGCATTAAATCTGCTTTCCCCTTTAATGAGTATGAACATAGAATAGCATTTTTTTTAAATAGGGGGGTAATTTCTTTTGATGAGTACAAAAAATTAAGGGATAATTATGTTGGGTCTAATCAGTATCTAGAACTTTATGGGTTGGCGCCTCGTGTTTTTGGTGATATATGGTGTAAAGAGCATTTAATAGGTATAGACCAGAGATTTAAAGAGCCTAGCAAAAAACTTGACCCTAAATATGATGGTGAATATGATTTGTGGCTAAATGGAATAAAAATAGAAGTAAAAGCAGGAAGGGCAACAAAAACAAAAGAGAGGGGCGCTGTAACATCCAAAGCAATCCCATATAAAAGTGAAAAACCATTTTGGATAAACATGCAACAAATTAAACTTGACATATGCGATGTCTTTATACTTATTGGAGTGTGGACAGACAGAATCTGCTATTGGGTGTTATCAAATGACGAAGTAAAAAATCACTCAGAAATAAGTCATCAACACCGTGGGGGCATTGAATATCAAATCGGTATTACCGAAAGAAATGTTAGGGAATTTGATAAATATTTAGTTGAACCTACTAAATTAGTAGATACAATTTTAGAAAAAGTAAAATAACCGACCCCCACATTCGCATTCTGGCGCATTTTCCTGAAGGGGTCAATACCTTAACACCCCCTTAATTTAATTTTTCCCCTCGCCAAATTTCTTTTGAAAGGAGGTAATTATTTTATGAAATTCTTAATTTTAACCGTAGTTTTAGGATTGTTTGCAGCAACCTTATCCGCCCAAGAACCCAAGACCACAGCCGCGGTAATGGATTTGCAAGCCGAAGAAGGTGTTTCCCAGAGTGTTAGCAGGATACTTTCTGACTGTCTTCGTACCCATCTCGTCAATACCCAAAAGTTCACACTTGTCACCCGCGAGAATATGGAGCAAATTCTTAAAGAGCAAAATTTCCAGATGTCAGGTTGCACCAGTAATGAATGTGTTGTTCAAGTGGGACAACTTCTCGGCGTACGAAAGATGCTCGCTGGCTCAATAGGAAAAGTTGGGGCTACCTATCTTATAACCTTAAAAATTATTGATGTTGAATCCGGTAAAATCGAAAAAGCAGAAATTGAAAAATGTCCTGGGGATAAAGAAGATGCTTTAATCGCCTCCATTAAAAATCTTACAGAGAAAGTACAAATTTCACCAGAAATCCAAAAGAAAATTGAAGCATTAAAAGATGAGAGTTCGGATGTCAGAAGTTGGGCAGCTAGGGGTCTTGGTGAAATCAAAGACAAATTCGCCATTCCCTCGCTGATAAAAGCACTAAAAAACGATGGTAATTCAGATGTTAGATGTGACGCAGCATGGGCCCTTGTAGTGATTGGTGATACAACCTCTGTTATCCCGGCCCTAATTAAAGCATTAAAAGATGATGAAAGTTCAGATGTTAGATCCTATGTAGCATATAGCCTTAATGTGTTACGTGCTAAATCCGCAGCCCCTGCTTTAAGGAAAGCATTAAAGGATGAAAGCCCGGATGTTAGAGGCGATGCAGCATCAGCCCTTGGCAACATTGACGATTATCTCGCAGTGTTTGCTTTAATTGAATTATTAAAAGATGAGAGTTCGGATGTCAGAAGCCGAGCAGCCAGGGCTCTTGGCAACATTGGCGATCAACCCGCAGTGTTTGCTTTAATTGAATTGTTAAAAGATGAGATTCCGTATGTTAGAGGAGATGCAGCATCAGCCCTTGGTAAGCTCAAAAACAAACACGCAATCCCCGCACTAATAGAAGCATTAAAAGATGGAAACAGCTGGGTCAGATACTCTGTAGTCAAAGCCCTCGGCAACATCGGCGACAAATCTGCAGTGCCTGCACTAATTGACGTATTAAAAAATAAAGATGACTTGGTCGTCTGGTGGTCCGCAGCCATAGCTCTTGGCAAACTTGGTGATAAATCCGGGATCCTTATAATAATTGCGGCATTAAAAGATGAAGATGCGGCCTATAGAGCAGAAGCAGCCATGGTTCTTGGTGATAGCGGTGATAAATCTGCAATACCCGCACTAATAGAAGCATTAAAAGACGGGGATGTGTTTGTCAGATGCGGCGCAGCTCTATCCCTAAGCAAATTCGGCGATAAATCTGGAATTCCATTATTAGTTAATGCACTAAAGAATGGGAATAAACATATCAGATACTGCGCAGCCTCTATTCTCGGAGAAATCAAAGACCCAGCCACATTAGAAGCATTAATTTATGTTATGGAAAATGATCCTGATGAAATGGTAAGAGCAGTTGCTAAAGAAACAATAGAAAAAATTAAGTCCAAATAAGAAAAAAATAAAATAACCATCCGAAAGGAGGCCCCCATGGGCGAAATCATTATGAGAAACGCAGTCAAAAGAGAAAAGGGTTATATGTATTATGTAGACGGAAAAGGCAACTTATGCCGCGCCAAAATGGCCAAAGGCGGCAGGAAGAAAAAGAAGAAATAGCAATCAAGGGTGGGTGTTTTTTTCTGGCCAGCCAATGCTGCGTCAGGTAAGCCTCCTTTCAATAATGGGGGATATTTTTTCACCCACCCCTACAGACGCCCATAGACGCGTTTTCTCGGGTAGGTCAAGGGTTTAGTATCCCTTGAAAAAAGGGATTCCCGAGGGGAAAGGAGATTTTCAAATGATTAAAAAAGTGTTAGTAACAATAATTGTATCGTTTATTTTTTGTGTCAACATCTACGCCGTGGATTCCCCTACTTTAGCAATTGATTACTTCAACCGCGGGTATGCTTATGTCTTATTGGGCGAACATCAGAAGGCGATAGATGACTTTACCAAAGCAATAAAACTTAATCCTGAATATGTTCCTGCCTATTTCGGCCGCGGGGTTGTTTATGGCAAATTAGGTGAATATCAAAAGGAAATAGATGACTTTACCAAAGCAATAGAAATAGATCCTAAATATGCTGAGGCTTATTACAACCGCGGGGTTGCTTATGGCAGATCAGGTGAATATCAAAAGGCGATAGATGACTTTACCAAAGCAATAGAAATAGATCCTAAATATGCTGAGGCTTATTACAACCGCGGGGTTGCTTATGGCAGATCAGGCGAATACCAAAAGGCGATAGATAACTATACCAAAGCAATAAAACTTAATCCTGA
>MNUO01000118.1 GCA_001871015.1 Candidatus Desantisbacteria bacterium CG1_02_38_46 | reverse complement strand
CTCGATTGCTCAATAACAACCGGAACTAATTCCATATTCACTTTTTCACTCCTTTCTTGAGGTGTCAGGTCTTGACATGTAACTCAGGACTTTAGTCCTGATATGACACCATGACATGTAACTCAGGACTTTAGTCCTGATATTTGTCATTTGTCAAGACCTGACACCTCCACATGTAACTCAGGACTTTAGTCCTGATATTTGTCATTTGTCAAGACCTGACACCTCCACAAGATTTACTCGGTCGTCAAGACCTACTCGGTCGTCAAGACCTACTCGGCCATTATTAAAACGAGGGCTGAAGATAATATCAATACAATCGCCTTTTTCCAATTTTTCTTTGAGGCCACCCATTCCAAATCCAATCGCCTCTACAACTCTTCTTTTCCCTTCAAGTATTAGTCGCAAATGCCTGTTTTTCACTATCAGGGGTGATTCAATCAAAGTCATATTCTTTGAGAGAAAAATCGGAACGGGATTCTCCTTGCCAAATGGGGAAAATACATTCATCCAGTTCTCGAATACTTCTCTGGAAACCTCGCCGGGATCCAGCTCAGATTCAACAATAAGTCCGGGATATGAACATTTAGTATGGGATAATTTTGAAATAGCCTGCTTAATTCTTTTCTTAAGTTCATCTATCTTTTCTTCTTTAATTGTAAATCCGGCAGCATATTCATGCCCGCCATACGAGGAAAATAAGTCTGCACCACCGGAAAGAACACTCATTATATCAGTTCCCCTGACACTTCGGCATGAAGCGTATCCCATTCCATCTTCTATAGAGATAATTATAGCTGGACAATTATATTTTTCAGACAATCGTGATGCAACGATTCCAATCACACCCCGATGCCATTGCCGGGATGAAAGAATTATAATGCCTTCGGTTCCCAGGTCAACACCGCTTGCGAGGCTGGACGCTTCCCCAAAAACTTCCCTCTGAATCTTTTGCCTGGTTTTGTTGTCCTCATCTAACATTGAGGCTATAATTCTCGCCTCAGTGAAATCCTTAGAGAGAAGAAGATTAAATCCTTTTTTTGCATCTCCCATTCTCCCTCCTGCATTAATTCTGGGAGCAAATCTATATCCAATGTGAGTGACATTAATGTTGCCTAAATCAACCCCGCTCACCTCACCAAGTGCCCTCAACCCCACTTTAGAAGTAGAGGCAAAACTTTTCAGTCCGTATTTAACAAGTATGCGGTTTTCACCCTTAAGAGGTACCAAATCTGCTATGGTTCCCAGAGCTACTAAATCCAGATGGGATTCCTGACACAATAATTCTTCATTTTTTAATCCGGCTAATGCCTGGCATAATTTAAAAACAACGCCCACGCCAGCTAATTCCTTAAAAGGATATTGACAGTCAATCTGCATCGGATTAATTATGACATCTGCAGAAGGAAGTATTGCAAAAGGTTGATGATGATCAGTGACAATCACACCCAGACCAAGAGAATGTGCAAATCCAATTTCCTCCAGGGAAGTAATTCCACAATCCACTGTTATAATAAGATTGACTCCTTCGTCGCTCAGTTTCTTTATTGATTCTTTCTTTAAACCATAGCCTTCTTTCAATCGATGCGGAATGTAAGATTTGACTCTGGCGCCTAACCTCTGTAAAGTTAAAACTAAAAGTGCGGTTGCGGAAATTCCGTCTGTATCATAATCACCAAATACACATATTGATTCTCCATAATGAAGTGCTCTTCCTATCCTTTCCACCCCCCTCTTCATTCCTTTCATAAGAAAAGGATTATGGAGAGCACCTAATTGAGGGTTTATAAAATCAGCGGCTTCTTTTATGTCGGAAATACCTCGATTGAGGAGCATTTTTGCAATAAATAATGGAATGTCTAATTCCTTTACAAAACTTTCTTCCACCCCAACATTAGATTCAGCCATTTCCCATTCCATTGTCAAGACCTGACACCTTTCTCCAATTCATAGACTAAAGGACTGGCAACAAATATTGATGAATAAGTTCCAATTATTATCCCAAATAATAAAGTAAAGGCAAAATTATGAAGCACTTCTCCTCCTGCAAAAAAGATTGAAAGCAAAACGAGCCCTGTGGTAATACTTGTAATTATTGTCCTGCTCAATGTTTCATTTATTGCTATATTCATCACTTTAGCCAATTCATCCTTAGCAAACAGCCTCTTTTTTTCACGGATGCGGTCATAAACAACAATCGTATCATTTATAGAATAACCTATCAGGGTCAAAATAGCTGCAACAATAGTCACTGTAATTTCTTTATTTAAAAGTGTAAGTATTCCTATTGTAATAAATGTATCATGCAGGAGCGCAAGAACCGCCGGAGCAGAATATTTAAATTCAAAACGCCAGCCAATGTAAACCATTATTAAAATCACACCGGCAAAAAGTGCTTTAATAGCCTGATTTAATAATTTCTTTCCAACTGCTGGACCAACCATTTCAGCTCGCGTAACCTCAATTCTGGTCTGTGGAAATTTCTTAGAAAACATTTCATAAAACTTTGATTCAACCCCTCCCATCCTTGGTGTTTGCGTTGCAATCTGAGCCGTAACCGCCTGGACTAATGTCTCCCCTGATGCTTGAGGCAAGATTTCTAAACGAATCTCTTCTACAAGCTGGACCTCACCTTTTTTAACCCTTACTATGATTTCATTTTCCTTTGGAAAATGCTGAATTTGAGCATCCTTCAGTCCATTTTCAATTAATGTTTTTCGCACTTCTTCAATTGCAGGCATTGGTTGGATTTTCATCTGTGTTAATGTTCCGCCAATAAAATCAATGCCGAGATTTAATCCTCCCCGAACAATAATAGATACAACCCCGATAATAATAAGAACTACTGATAATCCAAATGCATATTTCTTCATACCTATAAAATCTATACTTGTTTTTTTCAAAAATTTCATTTTTTTCTCTTTTAAATACTTAACTTCTGTGCTTCCCTGGGAACACTCTCATCAAAAATTACGCGTGTAACTATGATGGCTGTGAACATACTGATTAAAATCCCCAGACTTAATGTTACTGCAAAACCCTTTACCGGGCCAGTCCCAAACTGAAATAGCAATAGCGCGGTAATCAATGTTGTAAGGTTTGAATCAAGGATTGCAGGAAATGCACGGGAATAACCTGCTGCAATTGCTGACCAGGGTCCTTTTCCACCTCTTATTTCTTCCCTGATTCTTTCAAAGATAAGGACATTTGCATCCACAGACATACCAACTGTAAGTATAATCCCTGCAATGCCAGGGAGTGTAAGCGTTGCACCAAATCCAGCAAGCGCTCCTAATAATATAACGATATTTAAAAGCAGGGCAAAATCAGCGATTAAACCTGACATTCTATAATAGAAAAACATAAATGATAGGACAAGTATTAACCCTAATATTATTGCAAAAACTCCTTTGCGAATTGAATCCTCTCCAAGCGAAGGTCCGACCTGACGTTTTTCAATAAATGGTTCACCTTCAGGCCCTACTTTAAAAGGTACTGGCAGTGCACCTGCTTTTAATACAATTGCAAGGTCATTTGCTTCCTCTACTGAAAATTTTCCTTCAATTATTGCTTTTCCTCCTGTAATTTCTTGTTTTATAACAGGAGCTGAATGCACTTTATTGTCTAAGATTATAGCAAGACGTTCTCCAACATGTCTGCGGGTAATGCGCGCGAACTGGCCTGCACCGATTTTATTGAACTCCAGAGAGATACGGGGCCTGCCATATTCATCCATATCCACTCTAGCCAGAGAAAGTGCAGCACCCGTCATTAATACTTCTTTTTTCAAAAGATAAGCCTTTCCATCTGTCCCATACAAAACTTCATTCTCACTAGATAGTCCTGATGTATCACTAATGTTGGAAGGAAGTTCTCCTTTTTCATCCACTAATTTAAACTCAAGAAGTGCTGTTCTACCGATGATATCTATTGCTCTCTGTGGGTCCTTGATGCCTGGCAATTGCACTGCAATCCAGCTCTGTCCCTGCTTCTGAATTAATGGCTCCCTTACCCCGAATTGGTCAATGCGGTTGCGGATAACTAAAAGTGCCCGGTCAACCGCCTCACCTGCTGAAACATTCTCAGGTAACCTCGCGGTATCTACTTCTAAGATAAGATGCATTCCACCAAGTAAATCAAGGCCTAAGTGTATTTTCTCAGAAGGAGGGTATAGTGCCCACACTGAAAGTGCAACAATTCCGATTATTAAAATAATTTTCCAGCGTTTTCTTCTCATTTGCCTTCTTTCATTTTTTTCTTTAACATCCACTCTACAGGCCGGGGAACAAATTTGCCAATATCTCCACCCAGTTTTGCTATTTCCTTGACAATGCTTGAACTCAAATATGAATAAGGGGTACTCGTCATCATAAATATCGTTTCAACTTCAGTGCTCAATTCCCGATTCATCTGTGCCATTTGAAATTCATATTCAAAGTCTGAAATAGCACGCAGTCCACGAACAACTGCCTGCGCTTTTTTCTTTTTAACATAGTTGACAAGCAAACCCTTGAATTTATCTACCTCTACTTTTTTGAATCTCCTGGTGATTTCCTTAAAAATTTTTATCCGTTCATCAATACTAAATAAAGAGCATTTGTTAGGGTTGTCCATCACCGCGACTATAACCTTATCAAAAAGTGTTAAAACCCTCTGAATAATATCTAAGTGCCCGTATGTAGGCGGGTCAAAACTCCCCGGATAAACCACTATTCGTTTCATTTTTTCACTCCATTTCTTCCTGAATTTTTTCGATAATCTTACCGGCAAATTCTATTGCTTTTTTTGCTTCTTCTTTTGTAAAAATAACTATAGAAGGTATAGGATATTTGGCAGGAATATAATATTGAGTCAATATCCTGAGTTCTGTCTCATAGTAAGATAAATCAATGTTATACTCCTTGCAAATCTCTGCGAGTGTATTAAGATTGTGAATCAATGGAGGCTCTTTTCTGTTTTTTATAATAAAGGATTTGAGATATTTCTCAACTGCCTGTTGACACAAAAGACAAATATGAGCATAGAAGCCTTTTTCTTTTAAAATTACCTTAGCTAATGCAAAATCTTCATTAGCTTTTTGTATCCACGATAGAAAATTTTTTGAGTTATTTCTTTTCATAAACTATTTTGCCTTTTTGAATAATTCTATGCACAAAAAAATCGCTTGGGTCTTTCATTATCCTTTTTATCTCGCAGGGGGTATAAACAATAATATCCGTTCCTAAATTCGATTTAATTACATAAGAAATCTTTTCTAATCGACGAATAAATTTATCGCTGGTATTCTTGATCACTAATAAATCTATATCAGAGTATTCTGTAGGTTTTCCCCAGGCATACGAACCAAATAAAATAATTTTTTCCGGGTCATACCCATCTTTAACCTGATTCACAATCTTCTGCAATTCAGACAAGTTTTTATTCATAAAAACTCCTCAGCAGAGTTTATCCCGCATTAAGAAAGTACTTTACTTTCTAAAGTTTTTTCAAATTCTTTTTTCAATTTTTCATTGTAAAAAGGCAATCCTATGAGTTTAAAATGTTTGTTTTCTAACTTCAAATCTGTATCTGCTTTGCTTTCTAATTCAAGCAAAAATTCCTGCTTCCAACTCTCCCTTGATTCTTCAAATCTACCTCGATTATCTTTAAACTGATCTCCCTTCGGTTCAATAAAAATCTGATAAATACTAATAGTCCTATTCCTTTTTTTCAAAATCATTATAAAATCCGGTTCAAATGGCCTTCCTTCGTCAAAATCAAAAACTTGAAAAAATTTTTCGTTACGAAGCAGGACGATTTCTGAATATCTTTGCCTCAACTTTTCTATAAATCCATCAATAAAACTTATAAATTTCTGTTCCTCCTCTGTGCCATAAAATTCATTCTGGGCATACCAATCTTTCTCAGCTAAATTAACATCCTTCAATTCTTTATTTTTCACTTCATCAATATCTATTTTAATTTTCTTATCCTTAAAAACTTGCTGCAACATTCTGGCTTTAAATAGATTAGTTCCCACAAATTCTGAAGTGTTGACTCTTGCTTTCTCCGATATGTTCCTAACCACAAATAAAGCTACCTCCAATTTCTCAATTGGCGTTAGTTTATTTAACTTATCTTTTGGTCCTGAAACTTCTATCTCAACCCAGCCCAAATAATTAGGAGATAAAACAAACTCTCTAACCGATTTTATGTGAGGGAAATATTGTCTTAGTGTTTCAAATTTATAGAACTCAAATTTATCTAACGCACCTCTAATTATATTCTCTCCAAAGTCAGAAAGTTTATATTTTATTTTACCTCGTACTATATCTTTTGTGGCTCTTACTTTTTTCTCTTCTTCCAAAATAATTTCTTCTTTAAGTTCGCCGGTTCTCAGTTTATATGGGTAATTCCGCTCAATTCTTGCATCGTCTAAACTAAAAATCTCTGTCCTTAGGTTCGGCACCCTATCATTTATGAAAACCACTCCATTTTTCCAAAAGTCGGTCTTTTTAAAAGAGTCCTTAATAAATAAATCAATCTGAACGTGCTTTTCTGGTATAATACCCAACTCCGTAAGGGCGCTTTTTATTTCTTTAATATAGTCAGAATTATGGGCGCTGTGATAGTGTAATGTTTCTACAATCCGCAACTCGCTTTCGATGTCTTCATCGAACTTCCTTTTATATTTATCTTCTGTCTCATCTAATTGAAATGGAAAATATCTTGCTCCTCTGCCAATAAGCTGTGCTTCTCCCATTGTCGTATTGCCTGGCTTATATTTGCCGCTGACCCATTTCCCATCACGTGTATCATATAATCTTACAATGTCAAACAAATTCAATACATCCCAGCCTTCATTAAGCATATTAACGGCAAAAATCGCTCTTGTTTCGTTATCTTTACTTTCTAAAGAGTTCAGTATTAGTTGCTTTTCTTCGTCAACATTTTCAGAGTCCAAAAGCATACATTTTTCTTCAGAAAAATCTTCTTGCAATTCTTTAATTAGATTGTCAAAAGTTATATTCTCTTTCTGAAAATAGTTAAATGCCTTTTCTAAATCTGTTCCCTTTGCCCGCGAATTTATCTTTTGAATATCACCAGAAGTTAAATTTTTTATTTTTGCCAAAAATCCCTCGTAATTTTCTTTTGATTCTTTAATACTCTTGGATTTAAGAAGAAGTGCTGGCTTTAAGTATATTTTGTTTTTCTCGGCAATTTTTCTGCGATACTGACTTAAAATCACCGCTTGTAAAGCTCTATCAACCGGCTCCAAATCCGCCTGCAAAACTTCTATTTCTTTTGAGAATTTGTCCAGGCGAAATTGCTTTAAATCATATCGAAAAATGATTTTGTCTTCATATTTCTGCCGGATGTTTTGGTTGCCACGGTCAATCGTAGCGGTAAATTCCAATAAGATATTTTTAAGATTGCTTCTGAAAATCTTTTCAACCGTATATTCCCAGCTTCTTTCCAGCTCAATTTCTTCTCTACTTTTCTTCGTTATTGTTTGCAAATGATGTGCCTCATCAGAAATTAAAACAATTTCTTTATCGGCAAAATCTCCATAAGTTAGAGCGTTTTCTTTTGGGAAATTTAGACGAATATGCAATCCCTGAATAGTTGTAAAAAGGATATTTATATCTTCCGGATTTGCCGCCTCAAAATTTTGCACCTCTTTAACAAAAACTTCTTTCTCACCAAACTTAATCTTTGGAGCAAAAAGATATTTTTCTGATAAAGGATTTAGGAAATTATCCTTTGTTTTTTCAATAATATTTACGCTATTTACAAAAAAGATAAAATTGCGGTAACCATGCTTGTAAAGTTGTAAAATATTGGCAACCATAACTAGTGTTTTTCCGCTTCCGGTCGCCATATTAAAAAGCAACTGCGCCGGATGGGCCCGCTTTTGATACCCGCCAAAATAAAAATCAAACCTTCCCAACGCCTCTTTTTGGTATTCTCGCAACTCAAACTTTGAATTGAGATTTTGGACTATTTCATCGCTTACACGCGAAGTAAAATAATCCGCCCCGAATGATTCTCTAATTGAATTAAAAGTTTCGTAAAGCATCATAGTTAAAAAATTAGTAGCGTATAGAAAATTGGGTCTAATAGAATCGTTTCTTGGTCTTTGAAAAATATTGAAAAACAGTCGCCGTGCTTAGTGGATAATGTGGGTAACTCAAAGAGTTATCCAAGCGATGTGGAACGGGCACCCACCCGATAGGGAAGGGTGGGTAACACTCTTATTTGCCTTACTCTCTATCGTTATCCATCAATTTCCACAGAGCGTCATTATCCACAAGCAGTATTTCAAAATTCTAATAGCGATAATAGGTTTTTAGGTTGAGAAGATCGTTGACTAAATTTGAGCCAGTCGATTCCTGAAACATCTACTCCTGCTAACTCTAACGGTG
>MNUO01000031.1 GCA_001871015.1 Candidatus Desantisbacteria bacterium CG1_02_38_46 | reverse complement strand
CTTGTGCATCATTCTATCATTATTAACATCACAGGGAAAAGCTACAGGCTTCAAAGCAGGCTGGGAAAGGAGGAAAAGAAGAAAGAAAAAAAGCAGGAATCAAAAGAAGAAAATTGACAAAAAGGCAAAAAGGTGTATAATCTAAAGGAGAAGTAAAGGGAGAGGGGTGAAAATTCAATTAACAGAAAAGGGTGAAATTTCCTTTATAATTTCCATTTTTCTTCTATTCAGTGTTTAATCCTATATTTAGATGGTTTGACCAGTATACCATAACAAGATGGCTGACAGCGTTTTTCTTGCCCCATATGATTTTGCCTCCAACATTGTTTTTGAAAGCAATCCGCATATCAGGTTCAATGTTATTTATAGTTGGCGCTCTGGCCTTTTTAATCTGTGCTTCCCATGTTTATTTGAATAAAATATTCCGCCGGGGGGTAGCCATCAAAGGACTATACTCATATATCCGTCATCCCCAGTATCTGGCTCTTGGAATATGGGGTATTGGAATGGCCATCCTGTGGCCGAGATTCTTAGTCCTTGCCTCGTTATCCCTTATGTTTATCCTTTATTATTTTCTTGCAAAAGATGAGGAAAGAAGAATGCTTCGACAATATGGGGAAACGTACGCACCCTACATGGACAAAACAGGTATGTTCTTTCCAAAATTTATTGAAAAATCTTTTACGAAACTAATCCCTGATACCAAGGTTAAATATCTCTTGATCCCGTTGATTGCCGTAACGGTGACAATAGGCATTGGTTTTATTCTAAGGACAATTACTCTTAACCAGCTTCATTTTGATGCCCGGGATAACATTACCCTTGTTTCTATCCTTCCTGAAGATAATGAGGATTGTATAAAATCACTCGATGGTATTTCAAATACTGCATATAGTAAAATAAGTTTTATCCAGGAAGGGAAATATTACTTGGGTTATTTGATGCCGGCGGATTATATAATGCAGGGTATGATAGCAAATACCGGCAGCGATTTTCATTTATATAAAAAAAACCACACACTGGCGATGATAAGCGAATGGGTATTTCATCCCTTTAGTCATTTAAGGGCATCCCCTGCCTTACATATGGCAAAAATGCATAACGTAGATCCGGTAATGGCAAGAAGGCATCACTGCCCTATCGGAATTGATCGGGAATATATGGATTGCAAAGACTGTCCTTATCGGAGGATCGTATTTATACAAATAGAAGACAATCATAACAAACGCGTATCAGGAAAAGCGTCGCTTTCTTTTAATATTGTAAGAAAACCCGTCGGGTTCATTGACATAAATGTACAGACGGGCGAAATAATAAACATGAAAGAAGTTGAGAAGGCAACGGCCTGGGGTGATGTGCCGACACCGGCTATTTAGAGGTTTTATTTTGATTGGGTTTGCGTTTTCAAGAACTCATATTTTCGTTCTACACAAGCGATGGCCTTTTTCAATCTTTGCCGACAAGTGCGAAAATCATTATTAAAATACTTAATCAAAAGAGGCTCAATATGAAAATAGGAGTTGTTATTTCAAGCAATGATGCTGAAACATGCTGGAATGCATTGCGGTATGCAAATTTTTGCCTTGGACAGAAAGATGAAGTTAAGGTTTTCCTTATGGGCAAAGGTGTTGAGTATCAGTCAATAAGCACGGAAAAATTCAACACGATTGAGCAGGCGGATAAATTTCTGCAATCCGGTGGTAAAATATTAGTCTGTGGAACATGTATTAAATCCCGGAACCAGGAAGGAACCGAAATGTGTACAATAAACACAATGAAAGATTTTTATGAGATTGTAAAAGAAAGCGACAAGGTGGTAACTTTCTGAAAATTTTTATTCAAAAAAAATCGGAGATAAACTAAAAATATGAAAGTAAGATTGGATTCTTCAGAAATATTTAAGGTGTTGTCTGTAGAGACACGGATTAAAATAATTGAACTTTTAAAATCAAGGGGGTCATTGGGCGCGAAAAATATCGCTGAAGCACTTGGGATAACCCCCGCTGCAGTATCGCAACATTTAAAGGTGCTAAAGCAGGCCGGCCTTGTCAGTAGCGCACGAAAGGGATACTGGATACCGTATTCAATAGACGGGGGGGCAATGGAGGATTGCCGACTTATAGTAAATGAAATTTGCAGGTGCGGATGTAAGGGGACATGCAGATTTGAAAACCAGAAAAAATTAAGTCTGGTGTCTCTTACAAAATACAAGAAAGAATTAGAAATGGAATTGGGGGATGTTGAAAAGAGAATCTCGGAAATAAAGGGTAAAAATACCAAATAATTTTTTTAGAATTTAATTAAGTAGTTTAACAACTACTTAAACTATTGGACCAAGGGAGGTGATAAAAATGTGCTGCGAACCAGGTGGGAACGAAAGAGGTTTTGGGCACGGGGGTCATACTTCTGGCCGTTGTGGGTGCGGGTGTGGACCTTTCCTGCGGCGTTTTGTATCTGCCAAAGAAGAACAGGAACAGCTAGAAAAATACAAGGACCAGCTTAAAAAGGAACTTGCCGCCGTGGAAGAACATCTTAAAGGAACTAAAAGTGAATAGGCGGAAATGGGGCGGGCGGGGGATTTTTAAATTCCCCTCCGCCCTGAAGCAATTTTGGAGGTAAAAATGAATTCTAATCGTTTGAATCAAATGGTTTTGTTGCTTGGGATTCTGGTTTTTTGGTGCAACGGAGACAATTACGCTGCCGCCCCCTTGCTTTTAAATATAGCCAGGGATTTTCATTTAGATATTAGCAGAGCCGCTTTTTCAGTCACCGCTTATATGTTACCTTTTGGGCTGTTTACTTTATTGTTTGGCCCTCTGGGCGACAGGTATGGCAAAACCAAGGTGATTAATATAGCCGCTTTTGGAACAGCAATTTTTAGTTGTTTAGGAGCAGCCGCTTTTGATATTACATCCCTCTGTGTCATTCGTGGAATAAATGGCGCTTTTGCTGCCGGCATCCTGCCTGTTACAATGGCACTGATTGGAGAAAGTTTTGACGATTCATCCAGACAGAATGCAATAGGGAAAGTAATGGGTTTGATGATGTTGGGCGGGGCATCTGCTACAGCAATTGGAGGAATATTGTCATATTTAGGTTCCTGGCGGTTAGTATATTTGGTTTACGGAATCGCTGAGCTTATTATTGCAATAATGATGTTAAAAATGCTTGAGAAAAGACCGGGAGTTGTTGGAAGTTTGAACTTCGGCAGAGTATACGGTCAAGCCTTTGCAAACAAAGATTTGCTCAAGGTAGTGAGCATCATCTTCTTTGTGGGCTATTGTGTTTTCGGGAGTTTTACTTATTCTGGTAAGTTTATTCAAATCAGAACGGGTTATAATATCCTGATAGTCGGGCTGCTTTTAACTTTCTTTGGCATAGCAAGTGTAATTGGCGGGAGAAAAGCTGGCACAATGAGACAAAAGATGGGAAACAGGTTTCTTCTGCTGGCTGGTGTTTTGGGCGGGGCATCTCTGGCAACCCTATCGTTCTGGCATTCTCCGTTTTTAATTTCTGTCTCCTTATTTGGATTTGGATTGGCGTTTGTTTTCTTTCAATCAACTCTGGTGACAACTGCCCAGCAACTTATGCCCAAATTAAGAGGTACAGTTATGTCGTTAGCTTCTTTTAATATGTTTGTGGGTGGTGGAATAGGAACATTTTTAAATGGATATATTTTGAATAAATGGGGAATTGGTATGATTTTTATTTCCGCTTCTTTAATAATGTTTATAGTCGGTTTTATGGCAACCAGAGTTATAACTTCTATGCAGAACAATTAGCATCTGCCTCCCGAAAATGTACCACCTGCCACTACCACATTGGCGGGCAGGCTTGTTTCTAAGTAACTTCTTCGGGCAATTAGAGTATCATTTATTGATGAATTTTTGATTGTAATTAGCCGCCAATCTACCGGCGGTTTTTTATTTTTTCCAGCAGATTTTTGCGTTTTCTTGACATTTATTAGATTATTTGATATACTATATACTATCTTAAATTTCTGAATGGAAGAATATTATATGAACGCTGAAGGGCATAAGAGCAAAGCCGAAGAGATAGAACGAAGTTTGCAGAAACTTCTTCCCGATTCAAAAGGGAAAAATGTCGTGGCGATTGTCGAACTCGTCTGCGGCATAGTCCAGCATTTAATTGCTTATGGACTTGAAACAAAATATGTAGAACATAACAATAAAATGAAATATTTTGAAAGGGAGGATGAACAATGCGAGAGGTAATAATATATCCTGGTGAGGATGGTTACTGGGTGGTTGAGTGTCCTACATTGCCTGGCTGTATAAGTCAAGGTAAAACCAAAGAGGAAGCTATTCAAAACATTCGCGAAGCTATTGAAGGATACATTACTGTGCTCAAAGAAGATGGGTTATCTGTTCCTGAGGAACGGTTTGAGGTTCTAACGGTGGTAGTATGAGTAAGTTGCCGGTGATTTCGGGGCGCGAATGCACCCAAACACTTAAGCGAGCAAACTTTTACTTAAAGCGACAAGCCGGTAGTCATCTAATCCTACGTCGCGACGAACCTTTTGCTCAAGTTGTTGTCCCAGACCACAAAGTACTGGACAGAGGTACATTGAGAGCCATTATTCGACACGCAGGTCTGAGTGTGGATGAATTCATAAATCTATTGAAATAAAGACTGCTTTCTAATTTAACAAAGCAATGGATACTTTGTCCAATTCTTAGTGAAGAAGTAATGCTTTTTTAAATCTCAAATTTCAAAACAGGCTATTATTTTTTATTATGAATTTGTGTCGCATAGCAAAATTTTGCATAAGTGGTTTCAAAACATAGAGTTTTAGTCTTGTTTTGCAATCAGGATTTCAAAATTTCCGACCCCACCTCGTTTCTTCGAAACGAAGCAGGTGGGGACTAAGCGTTAGTGTAAGTTCGATATAACCGTGGCGGCGTAGCTCAGTTGGTTAGAGCATACGGCTCATACCCGTAGTGTCGACCGTTCGAATCGGTCCGCCGCTACCATTTTACAGAGTAAACTCTATCACTACCAGCAGAGTAAACTCTGCCACTACAAAATAGCAGAGTAAACTCTGCCACTACAAAATAGCAGAGTAAACTCTATCACTACCAGCAGAGTAAACTCTGCCACTACATACAAATAAAATATGCTGAGAGAAAAGGTTTTAAAAACAATTAAGAAATACAATATGCTGGGGAAGGAAGATAAGGTTGTTATCGGTGTTTCCGGCGGTCCAGATTCAGTAACACTTGCATATATTCTTACATCTCTGCAGAGTGAATTTGGCACGTCTTTTTATATTGCTCATCTCAACCATATGATTCGCCCTGTTGAAGCCGAGAAGGATGTGCGTTTTGTCAGAGACCTGGCAAACAGGATTGGTTTACCGCTATTTATTAAACACGAAAATGTGCCGGATTTCATAAAAGAAAAGAAAGTTTCACCTGAAGCAGGTGCACGCGAGGTTCGCTACGCTTTTTTAAATGAGACTGCTACAAAAGTAGGCGCCAACAAAATTGCTCTGGGGCATACTCTTGATGACCAGGCTGAAACGCTTCTTTTGAATTTGTTCAGGGGAAGCGGACATACAGGACTTGGAGGGATGTTGCCTGTTCATGATAAGTACATTCATCCCTTGATTGAATGTTCAAAAGAAGAAATTCTCTCCTATCTAAAGGAAAACAAATTAGACTATTGTTTGGATTCTTCAAATTTAGAGCCGGTATTCCAGCGCAATAAACTCCGGCTTGAGTTGTTACCACAACTTGCCAAGGATTATAACCCCAATATAAAAGAAACACTTTTCCGCACAAGTTTGATTTTGCAGGAAGAAGACCTTTACCTTGAATCTCAAGCGCAAAGGTATGTGCCTCGCATTTTGAGAAGAGGAAAAGATAGGAATGTAATGCTCCTGATAAAGGAATTTAGAAATGTGCCGTCCGCTCTTAAACCCAGGATATTGCGGGAGGCGATTCACCGAGCCAAGGGTGACTTGTTGCAATTGGGTTTTGGGCATATTGAAGATTTACTGAATTTAATTAATGAGAAACCTTCAGGTTCAAGATTGGATTTACCAGGGGAAATAATTGCTCAGAAAGAATATGAAAATCTTTGCATTCGAAAAGGAAAAATTACTCTGCAGCAAGCCGGGCAATACACAATCAAAAAGACAATTTTGAACCACAATAAACCGTTACATTCCTATCGTGCAACTCATGATACTGCTTATTTTGATGCAGATAAGGTGGGGCTTTCTCTATTTGTGAGGACGAGAAAAATTGGAGACTATTTTTACCCACAGGGTGCCAGTGGAAGAAAGAAACTATCGGATTTTTTTATTGACCATAAGGTGCCACGGGAAATGAGAGAAAAGATTCCACTGCTCATTACCAGAGTGAAAACAGTCCAGCTTCCTGAGCAAAAAATCATCTGGATTGTGGGTTATCGGGTGAGCGAAGAGGCAAAAGTTACGCAGGGGACTAAAAAGATTTTGAAAGTTGAAATATTTAGAAAAACCTGAGCAAATCAAGTGTCTAATGGCAGAGTAAACTTTACCACTACAAAATGGCAGAGTAAACTCTACCACTACAAAATAGCAGAGTAAACTCTGCCACTACAAAATAGCAGAGTAAACTCTGCCACTACAAAATAGCAGAGTAAACTTTACCACTACTAGCAGAGTAAACTCTGCCACTACAAATAGGAGTGAATATGAAAAAAAGTAGAGCAAGAGGCTTGGTCATCTGGTTATTTTTTGCACTGTTACTGATAATTCTCCTCAATAATATCAAATCTTCTTCGCCGGTAAAAGAAATTAGTTATAGTTCTTTTCTTACCAATGTGGAACAAGGAAAGATCACTAAAATTATAATCAGCGAGAACACTATCAAAGGGGAAATTAAAGACGAATCTGGCAAACCTATTTCCTTTGTCACATTTGCAATTGAAGATCCGGACTTAATTAAGACACTACGGGCACACAATGTGGAATTCAAGGTCCAGATGCCATCTAAATGGCTTAGTGGATTTTTCACATGGGTTTTTCCGCTACTGTTGTTTGTTGGATTCTGGTGGTTTATCATGAGACAGATGCGTGGTCCTGCTGAACGGGCATTTTCTTTTGGCAAGAGTAAGGCAAAATTGCAAACTCCGGACCAACCAAAAATTACATTTAATGATGTAGCAGGTGTTGACGAAGCAAAAGAAGAGTTACAGGAGGTTATTGAATTTTTAAAGGACCCGGGGAAATTTTCAAGGCTAGGAGGTAAAATTCCAAAAGGAGTGCTCTTACTTGGTCCGCCGGGTTGTGGCAAAACTCTGCTTGCAAAAGCTGTTGCAGGGGAAGCAAATGTTCCTTTTTTCAGTATAAGTGGTTCTGATTTCGTGGAGATGTTCGTAGGTGTTGGTGCAAGTCGCGTCCGTGATTTGTTTGAGCAGGCAAAGAAAACAGCGCCGGCGTTGATTTTTATGGATGAGATAGATGCAGTGGGAAGACAGCGTTTTGCAGG
>MNUO01000086.1 GCA_001871015.1 Candidatus Desantisbacteria bacterium CG1_02_38_46 | reverse complement strand
CTCTTAAGGTTCAACGATGGAAAACATTAAATCACCTTCTGCGACAAGTTTTCCTTCAACAAATGCCTGACCTCTCATCAATCCTATTTTGGATTTCATTCTCAAAACCTCTATCTCAAATCTGATTTGGTCCCCGGGTACAACAACCCTGCGAAATCTCACTTTGTCCATTCCGCCAAAATAGATAAGTTTACCGAGATTCTCTTTTTTTCTAAGAGCAAGGATTCCACCAGCCTGAGCCATTCCTTCCATAATTAAAACACCCGGCATAACGGGCTGACCCGGAAAGTGACCCTGGAAATATTGTTCATTGATTGATACATTTTTGATTGCTACAATCCGTTTATCCTCCTCATATTCAAGCACCCTGTCCACAAGTAAGAATGGATATCTGTGAGGCAAAATTTGAGAAATCTCGTCTATGTTTAGCCCGCCTTCCTGATCTTCCAGATGGGTGGTAATCATAAGGCCGCCTCTTTTGGCACTTTCTATTTTCTGCAAGATTTTCCTCATAAGTCTGGCGTCCAGACTATGCCCCCCTTTGGCAACCAGTACATGTCCAAGCAAAGGTTTACCCAACAAATAAAGGTCGCCGATTAAATCGAGAATTTTATGATAGACAAATTCCTTTTCGTGCCTCAACTGCACCAGGAATTTATCTTCCTCGATTGGCACAACATTTTCCTCACTTGCTCCCTTTATCAATCCCATTTCCTTTAATTTCTGAACATCCTTTACAAAACCAAATGTTCGAGCAGGAGCAAGGTCCTTAATAAACCTCTCATCAGTAATCACCATGGATGCAAATTGTGCACCTAACATCTGATGCTCATAGTCAATTGTATAGGTAACTCTAAATTCCTCACTGGGCAAAAATATCACATACCTGTCTTCCTCAGTAACCCACACCGCATCCTGAAGAATAAAAAATTCTCTTTCTTTTGTTTGCTCTTCAATACCAGACTCAGTGATTAATTTTATAAATGGAAGAGCACTTCCGTCTAATATCGGCAGTTCTGGTCCGTCCAATTCAACAAGGACATTGTCAATACTAAGTCCTGAAAATGCTGCAAGAATATGCTCAACTGTCAAAACTATAGCACCATCATGACTCAATGTAAGTGCATAACGAGCATCGGTCAAATTAGAAATATGAGCATTTATATGAGGGTTGCCTGGTAAATCTACTCTCGAGAAGAGGACGCCGCTATCCTCAGGTAAAGGTTTCAGTTTCACCGAAACTTCTTTTCCAGTGTGAAGCCCGACTCCTTTTATTCCTGTTTCTGTCTTTATTGTTCTCTGCATCTGCATATCAATACCTCATGTAACTCAGGGCTTCAGCCCTGATATTAATGAATACCAATACCACCAACAATCTTGCCAATCTTTTTTATTTTTTCCTCCAGCCCCTGAACAATCTTTGCTAAAATCGGCAATCTCTGGAGTGTTGCTTTTATTTTCAACTCTTCCATGTGGGGCTGGGCAGGAAAACCTGAGACAGTAGAATTGGGTGGAATATCTTTTGTAACTCCACTTTTGCCAAGCACCCTGGAATTCTCTCCAATTTTAAGATGGCCTGCAACACCAACCTGTCCTCCCATAGCTACATTATTACCAACTTCAACGCTTCCTGAAATCCCTACTTGAGCAACGATTGCACAATCCTCGCCGATTGTAACATTATGTGCAATCTGCACAAGATTATCAATTTTTGTCCCCCTTTTGATAGTGGTCACTCCTATAGTTGCACGGTCAATTGTGACATTTGCGCCTATTTCTACATCATCTTCAATTATGACCCGCCCTATCTGGGGCACCTTATAATATCGACCATTTTCTTTCGCAAAACCAAAACCATCACTTCCTATAACAGCACCATTATGGACAATAACATTATTGCCAATGATTGCCTCTTCTCGGACACTTACATTGGCATAAATTAAAACATTGGTTCCAATTTTTACTTTTTCACCAATATATACAAGTGGAGAAATTATTGACCCATCTCCAATTTCACTTTCATCGCTGATAACTGCATGGGCACCAATTGAAAGCTCCTTCCCCAATTTAACATTCTTTCCGATAACCGCAGTTGGATGGATACCTTTTTGAACCTTGTGCCCTGGAGCCTCCATTTCCAAAAGTTTCGAAAAGGCATAATCTGGATTTTTTACTTTAATTATTGGTTTGCTTGATTTACTTATCTCTACAGGAACAATAACTGCTGCAGCTAATGTTTTCTCTACCTCCCTTAGATACCTTATATCCCTGGCAAAAACCAAATTTCCTGGCCCTGCTTTTTCTATGCCAGTTAATCCAGTAATCTTAGCTTTGGCATCTCCAACAACCTCACCACCAATCAATTTTGCAATTTCACCCAATGTTCTTTCCATATTTGAGTTACTTACCTTCTGCTTTATTGAGTGCTTCAATTACCTTATCGGTTAAATCAACAGCATCCTCACAGTAAAGAATACTATCCTTTTCCAGTATAAGGTTAAAATTTTCTTTCTTAGCAATTTCTGTAATTACGACCTGAATGGTTTTAATAATAGACTCTGTCAATTGTCTTTCTTTTGTCGCTAGTTCCTGGCGTGCGCTCTCAGCTCTTTTCTGAAGAGAAACTATCCTGTCCTCAATTTCCTTCTGTCTTTTTTTCTTTTCAGATTCACTCAGCACTATTTCTTTTTCCCTCAACTCCTTTTGTAAAGATATGATTTCTTCCTCTTCTCTGGCGAGTGAACCCTGCCTTGTTTCCATTTCTCCCTTTAAAGAAAGTGTAGCAAGTTGGGTGGCAGTACAGGAATCAAAAACTTTTCTAACATCCACATATCCCACCTTCATCGACTTTGAAATGCCGGTACTCAATGCAGGCGTCTCTGCACCAAATCCTGAGGAAAAGGATAAAACCAGAACCATGCTTAAAAATAACACAAATTTTCTCATTTTTATTCCTTTAACAGAACTTTGTTAAATTCTGCCTCTCTTCAATTGGTATCGCCAAAAATTCCTGCTTCATATAACGTCCCGCGTGTTTGCTGAAGTGCAAAATGTCGTCTAACTATAAATAACCGAACTACTTCGTTTATGCACGACTATATGAAACTTTAATAAGTATTCCGTATAGTAAGTATAAATATTTTCCTGATCATCCTTCCTTTTCGCTCTATGCCACTTTTCTTACAACAGACCTAACCAATTCTCTTGTTTTTTCCCCTTCTTCATAAATAAGGGAAGCGATGTATTGCAATACTTCCCTGTGTTCTCTTTTTCCTTCATCAATTATTTGTAGAGTTTCCTTTTTCCCTTCATTAATCATTTGATGAGTTTCTCTAATCATTTGCTGAGTTTCTTTTTTCCCTTCGTCAATCATTCTTTTTACTCTTTCATCTTCTGTCGAAATTAACCTATTTGTCATCCTACCTAATACAATAGGCAACACAATAGCAATCACAGCGCTCAAAACCCCCAATACTACAGGCATTATTTCCATCTCATCCTCCATTATTTTTTTAAGATTAAAATTATGTGCTTTCCAATCGTTTTTAGCTAATTTAATAACAACATATATTATATAAAAATTTTTAAAAAAATCAAGAAAATTCCTTAAGAATTCTTTTAGAACATCTGCCCTATGCTAAAATGTGGTTCCCATACTCGCCTATCAATCCCATATCCCATATCAAATCTCAAAGCACCCACTGGCAGATTAATCCGTATTCCAAATCCCACTCCCTTCTTCAATTGGTCAAAGTTAACCTCAAGTTCTTTCCACGCATTACCAATATCATAGAAAATAATACCCTTTAGCATATTTTGTGTCCCGGGAATTGGAAAACGTATTTCTGTATTCCCGTAGAGAATTGCCTTGCCGCCGGTTGCACCTGAAGGCAGACTTCTTTCAGGATAACCCCTGATTGTATCCGCCCCTCCAGCATAAAACTTTTCATACACAGGAACTTCAGTTGATGGCAAATACGAGTCTATCATACCAGCCCGCAGATGCAGACCCAACACAAGCCACTTAAAGAAAAGTTTATAATAATTACTGACATCGAGAATTGGACGATAAAAATGATAGTTTCCTCCTAAAATTCCACCGGCAACCTCAGTAGAAAGATTAAGATATATTCCAGAGGATGCATCAAACCTGTTATCCCTTGTATCCCTGGCATAAGAAAGAGACATACTTGAAGTTGCATTTATTCCCTTCTGGGATTTGACATCACTGGTTGCATTTTCTCCTACATCAAAAATTTCCACGCTTTCATACTTGTAACCTAAATAAATTTTATCGAAATCGGAAATAGCTCTTCCAACTGTTAAATTTCCACCTATTCTCTTCTCCTTGTAATAATATTCAATCCTGTCTCTGGTCGTGTGGTAAAGACTGAATCCCAATGAAGTTGGTGTATCAAGCAACCAGGGCTCTGTAAAACTTATTTCAAAATTGAGTTTTTTTGGACCAATCTCAACCTTCCCGCTCAGAAATTCTCCAAGTCCACGAAAGTTATTCTGGCTCAGCTCTAAATAGCCAAGAAAACCATCGATGGAGTTGTATCCGGCACCAAAACTCATCATTCCTGTCCTCTTTTCCTTAACCTTCACAACGAGGAACATTTTACCTTTTTCATTGCCAGGCTCAGTCGTAATGTCAACTTCTTCAAAAAACCCTAAATTATAGATTTTCTGACGGCTTCTCCATATCTTCTGGGTATTAAAAACTTCACCCCTCTTTACTGTCAGCTCTCTACGGATAATTTTATCTTTAGTTGCTATATTCCCTTCTATTTTAATTTCCTCTATGTAAATCAACTCTTCTTCACTTATTTCTAAAACAATGGAAATAGTACCACTATCTTCATCAATATCGGTCAATGGCATAACCCTGGTAAGAATATAGCCTCTCTCATAATATCTGCTCTGAAGAAAACGTAAATCCTCTATGAATTTACTCTGATTAAAAACCCTGCCTTCTTTAGTAAACATCTTTTCCTGAATGTCTGCAGCAGAAAAAACAGTATTGCCTCTCACCTGAATTCTCCTGATTTTTATCTGTGGTCCTTCGTTAAGGACGACATCAATAAATGCCTTTTTTCTCTCGTCATCAAAGGAAGTCTTGTGAGATAGAATACTTATAAGTATATACCCTTCATCACGGTAAAAATCAGCAAGTTTCTCTAATCCACTCTCTAATGCTTTTTCATTGTATCTCTTTCCAATTCCAATTTCCATTTTCTTCATAAGTATCTTCGATGGAAATGCCTTATTACCTTTAAAATAAATCTTCTTTATGTCAACCCTGTTCCCTTCCTTGATGAGAAATGTAATATTTGCTAATTCTTTCTTTACTTCTATTTTCGCATCTATGCTGGCAGTGGGATAACCTTTATCTTTATACAGGTTGAGTATTTTCATTTTATTGCGGGTCAAACTGAGAGTATCAAAAGAACAGGTATCGCCCTTATGGATATCCAGTGCTTCCTGTATTGTGCTGGACCAGATAGATTTGTTTCCTGTAAATTTTATTTCACCTGTGCCCATTTTTTCTTTCAGGTTAAAAATTATTTTAAGTCCATCTGTGCATTCCTCTGCCTCGATTGAAACATCTGAAAAAGAACCCATTTTATAAATGGATTTTAAGTCCTCGCGCAGTTTAGAGGATGAAAAATCATCTCCTGGTCGTGTTTTAATTAAATCCCTTATGTTTTCTTCTTTAACTGTCTTGCTGCCCACAATTTCAATCTTTCTGATGATGGTACTTTGTGCTAAAATATCAGTGGCATAAACCAAAACCATTGCTATGATTAAGATTGTTATCTTTTTCAAATCTCCTCCTTGGTGTCAGGTCGACCTGACACCATTTTACACCATTTTAAAATCGCAGGCTCATCTCTAAAAATATTTCATGCTCAGTCTTTAAATGGTCTTCCTTTGGCCTGAACGCATATTTTACCTTCATATCCCTGACGAATGCGTATTCAACTCCCCATTCGCTTGTAACCTTTTCTTTTTGAAGTATTGCTTTATAATCTACGTACAAATTCTCTGCAATATATTTTCCAATTTCAATGCTGCTCCCTTCCAACGGAGTTAAAGCAGATAATGGAGTAATTTCTGTACTGGAGGTTGCTTTGATTATTCCCTTTATCATTTCACTCCTGAGCTTGAAAACATCCACCCTGAGCGCACTTCTCGCTACCCTCTCTATAGGCCTGGTAATCATCGAATCAAGAGTTCCGGCAAGCATAGATACAGCCTGGTCTTTGAGCAGTTCATCAATCTGCTGACTGGTTAAATTTGCGTATTCTGGATTTAACAATGCAATCATTTTCTCTCGTGGTATAGGTGGTTCAGAAGTAAGAACTGGCTCTATTTTCCCCATTTCACCAGAGAAAACAAGTACCAATTTGGTATTATCCACCTTAGCAGTTCCTTTTGCATCAAGGTATGCGTGCATCTGTGGTTTTCCGCTTTCCAGCGTTGTATCCACAGTATAAGATGAACCTTTCACAACCATAAATTCTACGCCCATATAAATAAAACTTCCCCGCTCTGCCTCTCCTCGTCCTTTGACAACTAAATAATTCCCGTCCCATTTAAAATTAAAACGCGAATCCCTTTTCACCTCAGCCTGGACAAAATCGTTATAGTATCTATTATTGTGCTTGAATACCATGTCCACATCCCATCTCAATTGAGACAGGAATCCCAATCCACCACCTTCACCTGCCGGCCAGTTAGTAAATGCCATATTCATTATGTTTATTATTCCCTTCACGACAGGTGAAGCGGCATCTCCTGTGATGTCCAGAGACAAAGCAATTTCCCCATCGACAAAACGTGGTATGTTCACTCTAAGTGGACTTGGAAAGTTGTTATTTAGATGAAAATTGAGTTTTGTCGGAATCCATTTTTTATAATCCATATCTCCGCTTAAAAAAAGAGTGGTCCTGCCCATCCCTGTTTTTGCGTCTACCTTTATAACTCCTGTTTCGAAATTCAGACTGACATTGATATCCTTCAGAAGTTCTTTTGTCCCTGTCCATGCAACTTCCGCATCCACAACCTTGCACTCACCAATAATAATAGGGTCTCTGAAATCACCGACGATATGAAGATTTGTCAGAACCTTTCCACCTGCCTTGTTTATGTCCTGAGGAAAAAAGACTGCAAGGTTATTTATTTCCTCATTAAAATTCACTGTCAGGTCCATATTCTGCTCATCAGGAATAATCTGGCCATTGATAAACAATGTTTGAATTTTCCCACGACAAAGATAAAAATTCATAATTTTTATCAATTTTCCCTCAAAGGTAATTTTGCCGAGCGGATAATAATCTAATTGAGATACAACAGGTAAAAATTCCAATACTCCTTCTGAGTACTTGAGATTTGTCTTTACAGACCTACCTAATTTCTTGTTTATCATTGGGTCTCTGAAACCAAATTCACAGAGAAACTGGGGAGATGTTTGAATATTTTCTATCCCTCCCTTTAGATAAAAGGGAGCACTGACAAGAATTGCAGGATTCTCTTTTTTTCCAATTAGAAGGTCCAACCCGCCATTCAGTCCGAGAGCAATCTTTTCCTTGTTAAACAGAACCCGGGCATCTGTGGACAATGAAGACTCTTGCCATTTCATCACGAGGTTAAAGACAAG
>MNUO01000131.1 GCA_001871015.1 Candidatus Desantisbacteria bacterium CG1_02_38_46 | reverse complement strand
CACTACAATCCCGATAAATCGGGGCACTACAATCACAATTCTTTTTACTAATTCGACAAATGGAATGCTCAGGGCGTGCCCGACCTGCCCCAATTTACTCTATGGTGGTCTTGCAAGACGTGCAACTTTAATTAATGAATATCGCAGCAAATACAAGAACATACTTCTGCTTGACTCTGGTGATTTGTTTCCAGTAATTGCTCCAAAGGAACGGGCAGAATACACCCTCAAAGCAGTAACTCTGATGAAATATGATGCAATAGGGATTGGTGACCAGGAATTCACATACGGCAAGGATTTTCTACTACAGAAAATGAAAGAGGTGAATTTTCCATTTATTTCATCAACTATTGCTTACGTCAAAGATATTACTAAAGAGGACAGTCCACAGTCCCATTTATTTGCGAAGCCGTATATTATCAAGGAAATTGCGGGATTAAAAATCCTTATCGCAGGGGTGATCAGCAACAGAGCATTTATTTTTTTTCCAAAGGAAAAGATTGAAGGCCTGACCATTCTTGAGCCATCAGCAGAATTAAGAAAAATTCTTTCTGAGTTAAGGGATAAAGTTGATTTTGTTATTTTGCTTTCACATCTCGGAGATGAAAGTGATGAGAAACTGGCACAGGAAGTAGAAGGTATTGACTTGATTATCGGGGGACACACCCAGACCTTGATAGAGGAACCATTGAAAGTGGGCAGGACTATTATAGTGCAGGCTGGAAAGAATGGGGAACACCTGGGAGAAATTACGCTAAATATTTCAAAAGGGGACAGTCCCATTTTCAATTCAAGCAGAGTAAACTCTGCCACTACTTCCTCAAGCAGAGTAAACTCTGCCACTACTTCCTCAAGCAGAGCAATCTCTGCCACTACTTCCTCAAGCAGAGTAAACTCTGCCACTACGATTGTTAATTATAAATTGACCTTGCTCACAGATAAAATTTCTGACGACCCTGAAATTGCAAAATTGGTTGAAGAGTACGATAAATGGCAGGAAACCGCAAGGCTTGCCCGTGTAAGCGCAGAGACAACTTCAGTTCCTACCAGCAAGGTTGTTCCTTCTACAGGCAGATTCCCTGTGCTATTCTTTTATTCTTCAGGCTGTCATTATTGCGAGGAAATTAAGAACAAGTTCCTTCCTGCAATCAGGAGAAAATATGGAGGAGCTATTGAGATAAGAGAATATGATATTTCAAAAAAAGAGAATTATGAATTGCTGGTTGAACTTGAGGAGAAATATGGAGTGAAGCAAAGTGCCCCGATGGAAGTATTTGCTGGAAATCAGCCCTTACTGGGCAGAAAAGAAATCAAAGAAAAACTGGAATTGATTATAAAAACATTTACAACCCCCCTGCTCGCCGTGGCGAGCAAGAAGGGGGGCACTACAAGAGAAGTAAGCAGAGCCGGGGCACCAGCCGAGGCGAGTCGTGCCACTACAAAGCCAGAAAAAGAGAGCAAAATTGTGCAGAGGTTTAAATCGTTTGGTCCGTTTGCAATAGTTATAGCTGGGCTTATTGATGGAATTAACCCTTGCGCTTTTGCCACAATTGTCTTCTTTATTTCATTTCTTACTTATATTAGAAGGAACAGAAAGGATATCCTTCTCACCGGGATTTTTTTTGCCATGGGTGTCTTCTGCGCCTATTTTCTGCTTGGTGTCGGATTGTTTAAAATTATGCACAGTCTGCTTGTTTTCAATATTATCTCCAGAATAATTTTCTATGCGATACTGGCGTTAACCTTAAGTCTGGGATTCTTCAGTCTCTACGATGCCTGCATATTTAAAAAGACCGGGGAAACTAAAGGGATTACACTTCAACTGCCCCGTTCCATCAAAGAGAATATTCACTTCTGGATAAGAAAAAACATCAGTACTTCTTTCATAGTCATAGGTTCTTTTACTACAGGACTGCTTATTTCAATACTTGAAGCGGTTTGCACCGGGCAAATTTACCTTCCAACCATTATATTTATGACAAAGGAACCATCGCTTGCAAGCCGGGCTTATTTTTACCTCATCCTTTATAACCTGATGTTCATTGTGCCGCTTGTCGTAGTATTTTTGCTTGCATATTTTGGTGTGGGTTCTCAAAAGTTAGGACAATTTTCACAGAGGCATCTTGTATTTACAAAGGTGTTAACCGCAATTTTCTTCTTCGGGCTTGCAATGCTATTGATTGCATTAAAGTGACGGCAAAAATGTCAAAAAATGGAAGTCTGATTACAATATGTTTTGTTTTTGTATCTTTGTGTGCTTTGCCTTTGCAGACAATATCTGCAGAAAAGGGAATTTGTATAGGTGAGACTGCGCCAATTTTTTCCCTCAAGGATTTAGGTTTGATATCAGGGCTAAAGCCCTGAGTGTGATATCAGGGCTAAAGCCCTGAGTGTGATATCAGGGCTAAAGCCCTGAGTTACATTGCAGGACATTTACTGGGTTCCTTCTTGCACTTCCAAAGCCGGGGGTATGGACTAATGTAATTCAAAAAATATTTGGCTGGTTTATGATTGCACTTGGAGAGTATTTCTTCGTTGAAGTAATTGACAAGGGGGTGTGTTATGCAATTAAAAGGAAGTAGGACTGAGAAAAATTTACTGACAGCATTTGCTGGCGAATCACAGGCGAGAAATCGATATACTTATTGGGCTTCGCAGGCAAAAAAAGAAGGATATGAGCAAATTTATGGTATATTTCTGGATACTGCAGAAAACGAGAAAGAACATGCCAAGAGAGAATTTAAATTCCTTCAGGGTGGAGATGTAGAGATTCAGGCAGCATTTCCTGCAGGCGCAATTGGTACTACTCAAGAAAATTTGAAGGCTGCTGCTGCAGGCGAAAATTACGAGTGGACAGAGATGTATCCTGAATTTGCAAAAATTGCACGTGAAGAAGGGTTTGAAGAAATAGCCAGGATGTTTGAGTCAATTGCTGTAGCAGAAAAGGGACATGAGGCAAGGTATCTTGCACTTCTCGAAAACATTCAGGAAGGAAGAGTGTTCAAGCGCAGTAAAACTGTCAGATGGAGATGTCGTAATTGCGGTTATATTCATGAAGGGACTGAGCCTCCAAAAGAATGCCCTGCTTGTGTCCATCCGCAGGCATATTATGAATTGATGGTTGAAAATTATTAAAACAATCAATCCTATAAAGCAGAGTAAACTCTGCCACTACTTCCTCAAGCAGAGTAAACTCTGCCACTACAATATAAAAAATTTATGGATGAAGTCGGAAGGGTAATAGAAATTAAAGGTAATATGGCAAAAGTTGAGGTGGCACAAAAAGAAGTTTGCCACAAGTGCCCTTCGGCAAGTTTTTGTAAATTGGCAACAGGCGATTCAAGGATAATAGAAGCAGCGAATGAAATAGGAGCAAAAGTAGGGCAGCTCGTAAAAATTGAAATCGGTTCAGGGAATATTCTTGCCAGCGCCTTTTTGGTCTATATATTTCCCATAATTGCACTTCTTATTGCTGGTGGTTTGACCCAGTGGATTAGTTCTAGCCAGAATATGGCAATAATTATTGGAATGAGCGCAATGGCTTTTTCATTTTTGATTGTGCGTTCTTTCGACAAGAGGATGAACAAATCAAGAAAAATCAGACCTGAAGGTCTGAGTTACGTAACTCAGGACTTTAGTCCTGAAGCAAGAAAATTAATACCCACCGTAAAGGAAATAGTATCAGGTGGTTAAAAAAAAAGAACGAGTAGTGGTGGCGATGAGCGGTGGTGTTGATTCTTCTGTTGCTGCAACACTACTAAAAAATAATGGTTATGATGTTGTTGGTATCACAATGCAAATTTGGCCCACCGATAATTATTTAAACAATGAACATTTCGGTGGTTGTTGTTCACTTCTAGCAATTGAGGATGCAAAGCGTGTAGCATATAGGCTTGAGATACCTCACTATGTCCTGAATTTTCGAAGAGTATTCAGGAAAAAGGTTATTGACAATTTCATTCAGGAATATAAAAAGGGCAGGACCCCAAATCCCTGCATCAGATGCAATCAATTTATAAAGTTTGGCGCGCTCCTTTATAAAGCAAGGGAGTTGAATGCAAATTTTGTTGCTACCGGTCATTACGCCAGGATTGAATATGATGCAAAAATAAAAAGGTGGTTGTTAAAAAAAGGCAGAGATATTAGCAAGGACCAATCCTATGTACTTTATCCTCTGTCACAGGAGCAATTGAAACATATTCTCTTACCGCTGGGAAATCTCAGTAAGATAGAAGTGAGGGAGATCGCTCGCAAAAAAGGATTATTAGTCGCGGACAAGAAAGAAAGCCAGGAAATTTGTTTTATACCTGATAATAACTACCATAGATTTCTAAAACCACAGATTTCCGGCTTATGTGGAAACAAAGAGATAAACCGCGGTCCAATTATAAGTCTAAATGGAGAAATAATAGGAGAACATAAAGGTGTAGCATTTTATACAATTGGACAGCGCAGAGGACTTGGAATATCATTCAGAGAACCACTTTACGTGGTATCTGTTAATCCAAAAAATAACACGATTGTTGTTGGTCCTGATAAAGCGCTTTATAAAAATCAGTTGATTGCTGGAAATGTTAATTATATTTCCATTAAAAAATTGTCACAACCTCTCAATGCAGAAGTGAAAATAAGGTATAAGCATGAAGCAATCTTTGCAACTATTTTGCCATTAGATAACGGAAAAGTCAAGGTTAAATTTAAACAAGCCCAGCGCGCAATAACACCAGGACAATCAGCAGTTTTTTATGATGGAGATGTTGTGATTGGCGGTGGTATAATAATTAATTAAAGAAAGGAGAAAAGAGAAATGGCGGAAGAAAAGAAGAGTCCGGTGATTGATAAAGAGATGTGTACAGGCTGCGAAATTTGTATAGATGAATGTCCCAACAAAGCACTGGAACTGGTTGATGACATAGCATCAGTAGTTCGAGTGCAGGATTGTGATGGATGCGGGAAATGCGCTGAGTCCTGTCCAAATGAAGCAATAACGATGAAGTAGTAGCGCCATGAAAAAGCCATTAGTAGTGCTTGTTGGTCCAACTGCTTCAGGTAAGACTGAGGTTGCAGAACAATTGGCCAGGCGATATCCATTGGAAATTATTTCTGCGGATTCCAGACAGGTTTACAAATTTATGGATATAGGCACTGGAAAATCTGCATCAGGCGGAAAGGAGGCTTGTCATCTTATTGATATTGTAAAACCTGACGAAGATTTTACAGTAGCTGATTATAAAAAAAGAGCTGATAGGATAATTAAGGAAATATACAGAAAGAAGAGAATTCCATTTTTGGTTGGTGGTTCCGGTTTATATATTCGTGCAGTGATTGATGGGTTATGCCCTGCACCCTCGGCAAACTGGCAGATTCGCAAGAAGTTAGATTCAGAAGCAAATCAATATGGAAATATCTATATATACAACAGACTTAAAGAAATTGACCCTGTGATAGCAGGAAGGATTCATCCCAATGACCGGCGCAGGATAATAAGAGCACTGGAAGTTTATGAGCAGACAGGGAACCCTTTTTCCTATTACCAGGCTAAAACCACAATTCCAAGCTATGATTTGTTTATAATTGGAATCAGGTATCCGATGAACGAACTTTACAAAAAGATAAACAAGAGAGTTGACCTGATGATTAAAATAGGTTTAATTAAAGAAGTAGAAGGGTTGCTTGCCGCCGGTTATGGACCCCCCCTGCTCGCCGTGGCGAGCAAGACGGGGGGGAAATCTATGGAGAGTCTGGGTTATAAAGAAATAATCGGATATTTAATGGGAAAATATCAATTGGAAGAAGCAATACGGTTATTGAAGAGAAATACGAGGCGATATGCAAGGCGCCAGGTAATCTGGTTTAAGAAAGATAAACGAATAAAATGGATTGATGTAAAAGGTGGAAATATTTCCGCCGTAATTGAGGAGGCAGGAAAAGTTCTTGACAATTTTAAAAAATGAAGTATACTAAGATAAGGAATTTCAATAAGGGGGTGGAATGCTGTCACTGACAATTAAACAACTTTTAGAGGCGGGGGTGCACTTTGGGCATCAAACTCAACATTGGCATCCAGGAATGAAAAGTTATATTTTTTCGCAGAGGAACGGGATACATGTAATTGATTTGCAGAAAACAGTAAAGAAATTCAAAGAGGCGTATGATTTTATTAAAGATTTAACTGCTCAGGGGGGGGCAGTGCTTTTCGTAGGGACGAAAAAACAGGCGCAGGAGATAATAAAGGAGGAGGCTGTAAGATGTCAATCTTATTATGTCAATTCCAGATGGTTAGGCGGAATGCTTACCAACTTCCAAACAATCCGTAAGAATATTAATAGACTTAAAGAATTGGAGGAAAAGGAAAAAGAAGGATTGTTTGAGGTTCTACCAGATGGTGAAGTCAAAAAGTTGAAGAAAGAAAAGGAAAAACTGAACCTCTTGTTAGGAGGTATAAGGGATATGGAGAAATTACCTGATGCTATCTTTGTGATTGATCTTAAAAAGGAGCAAATTGCAATAGCAGAGGCAAAGAAAATTGGCATACCGGTGGTGGGGATAGTGGATACAGATTGCAACCCAAACCTTGTTAATTATTGTATTCCAGGGAATGATGATGCTATTCGTGGCATTAAACTATTTACCAATCAGATTGCCGAGGCAGTGATTGAAGGTAAAGGATTATGCACAAAGGTGGAAGGCGAAGAAATTCCTGTGGTTGATGAGGAATCATCGCAGGAGGAGCCATTGCAGGAAGAACCATCTCCGCAGAGTGAAACCGAACCACTGACTGCGGCAGATGAGCATGAGGAGGAAAGTAGCGAAAATGAAGAAAAAAATTGAGCACATCAGAGAATTAAGAAGAAAGACAGGTGCACCGATCGTTGATTGCAAAAAGGTGCTTTTAGAGTGCAGCGGCGACCCTGATAAAGCAGAAAGTGTCCTTATTAAAAAAGGGTTTAACCTTGCCAAAAATAAAGAGGAACTTACTACTGAACAAGGTGTGATTACATCTTATGTCCATCATGATGAAAGTATAGGTGTATTGGTAGAGGTCAATTGCGAGACGGATTTTGTAGCCAGAAACACAGAATTTAAAGAATTTACAAAAGATATCGCCATGCAGATAGCTGCATGCCCTCCACCTTACCTTTCACGAGAGGATGTGCCCGAGGATATACTGAACAATATTCCTGAGGAAAAAAGGGAGGAGTATTATAAACTAAATTGCCTTATGGCACAACCATTCATCAAGGATCCTGAACGAACGATTAAAGAATTAATTACTTCAGCAATTGCCAAATTAGGGGAGAATATCAGGGTCAAAAGATTTGTGCGATATGAGGTTGGGAAATGATAAAGAGATATAAAAGGATACTTCTGAAGTTGGGAGGGGAGGCGCTATCTGGACCACAGGATTTTGGGATAAAACCTGAAAGAGCACAGGCTATTGCGCACCAGATTAAAGAGATAAAAAAAGGAGTAGAAATTGGAGTTGTAATTGGCGGTGGAAATATATTCCGTGGAGATATTGGTAGTAAATATGGAATGGATCGCACTACCGGAGATTATATGGGAATGTTAGCTACCATAATAAATGCATTAGCCCTGCAAAATGCCCTGGAGCATATAAGTGTTCAGACGCGAGTGCAGACTGCGATTGAAATAGAGAGAATAGCAGAACCATATATTCGCCGTCGTGCTATCAGGCATATGGAAAAAGGAAGGGTAGTAATATTTGCTGCGGGAACTGGAAACCCCTATTTCACTACAGATACCGCTGCTGCCTTACGGGCAGTGGAAATAGATGCAGAAGTACTGCTTAAGGCTACAAAGGTTGAAGGTGTTTATTCTGATGACCCCCTGAAAAACCCAGGGGCAAAGAAATTTAAAGTTTTGAAGTTTATTGACCTGCTTGACAGAGGATTGAAGGTAATGGATAGCACAGCCATTTCTCTTTGTATGGATAATAAACTGCCAATTATTGTTTTTAATCTTAACAAAGAGGGAAACCTGAAGAAAATTATAGAAGGCAAGTCAATCGGTACCCTTATTACATAAGCGGAGGAAGAAATGTTGGAAAATATATATAAGGAGATAAAGGAAAAAATGCAAATTGTAATAGATGTACTCAGAGGGGATTTTGCAGCCATCCGTACAGGAAGGGCATCTATTACAATATTGGAAAAGGTAAAAATCTCATGTTACAATACAGTTCTTCCCCTCAACCAGGTTGCTACTATCACAGTTGCAGATCCTCACCTTATTATCGTTCAACCATGGGATAAGAGTCAGCTTGCAGAAATAGAGAAGGGGATTCTTACATCGGATCTCGGACTTACACCCACAAATGACGGAAATGTCATACGTATTCCTGTCCCTCCCTTAAGTATGGAGAGAAGACAGGAGTTGATTAAAGTAGCCAGGAAGAAGGCTGAGGATGGAAAGATCGCAATTAGAAATGTGCGCAGAGACGCTAATGATAAAATTAAAAAATTAGAGGATGAAAGTTCAATTTCCGAGGATGAATTGAGAATTGCACATGAGAAGATTCAGAAAATAACTGATGAATTTATTTTAGAGATTGATGGAATAGCAAAGAATAAAGAAAAAGAAATGACACAACTCTAAATTTATGAAAAATGCACAGGAGTTATTTAAAAAATTAGATAGTAACAGGATGCCCCGGCACATAGCAATAATTATGGATGGGAATGGACGATGGGCAAAGGAGAGAGGATTACCCAGGCTTATTGGCCATCGGAAAGGGGTTGATGTTGTCAGGGAGATTGTGAGGTTTACCGGCAAAAACCTTGCCGGTGTCGAGGTGCTTACACTGTATGTTTTTTCAACAGAGAATTGGTCTCGCCCCAAAAGAGAAGTACATGGCCTTATGATTTTGCTTAGAAAATATCTGAAATTAGAAGTTCCTGAATTGGATAAAAATAATGTGAGATTAGCATGGATCGGACGGCGCTCAAATTTACCAGAAAATATCAAATCCAGCCTTGACAACTCAGTTAAAGCACTCGAGAAAAATACAGGCTTAATCCTCAATTTAGCCATAAATTATGGAGGAAGAACTGAGGTTATCGATGCTGTAAAAAAGATAATTGCCAGAAAGAGCAGGGGAGAGTTCTCTGAAGAAATTAATGAGGAGAATTTTGAAAGTTTCTTGTATACAGTGGGACTTCCTTCCCTGGATTTGTTAATTCGCACAGGTGGCGAAATGCGTATCAGTAATTTCCTGCTCTGGCAATCTGCCTATGCAGAATTATGGGTAACTCCCACTTACTGGCCAGATTTTACGCCTGCCCATCTTATAAGAGCAATTCTTGATTATCAAAATAGACAGCGCAGATTTGGCAAGATAGGGAAAGTGAATTAAAAATGGAGACTGAAGTGAAAAAGATTAAAACAGCAGTTGTTGGTGTGGGAATTTTCGGTGAAGAGCATGCCGCAGTTTATGCTGAGGACGAAAGAGTTGAATTGGCGATAGTCTGTGATTTAAATGAAAAAAGGGCGAAAGAAATAGGAAAGAAATATAATTGCTCCTGGACAACAAAAACCGGGGATATTGCCACAAATAAAGAGATTGAAATTGTAAGCATCGCTACACCAGACTTTGTCCATAGAGATGCGGCTATAGAGATGGCTTCTTCTGGAAAACATATAATTGTAGAGAAACCACTGGCGACAACTGTTCAGGATGCTGAGGCTATAATTTCCGCTGCAAAAAAGGCAAAAGTAAAACTGATGGTTGATTTTCATAACCGCTGGAACCCTCCATTTGTCAGAGCAAAGGAAGAAATTGAAAAAGGTAATATCGGTAAACCATTGATGCTTTCAGGGAAAATGAGTGATCGAATTGAAGTAGCTACTAAATGGTTTAAGTGGTCAGGAAAATCTGGCCCGCATTGGTTTCTATTCCCTCATCTTATTGATCTCATCTGCTGGTTAACCGGAGAAAAGGTTTTAGATGTCTATGCTATTGGAAAGAAAGAGGTTTTGAAAAAAGCTGGTATCGATACCTATGACCTTGTTCAGGCCATGCTTAAACTTGAAAACTGTTTCGCAACAGTAGAGACATCATGGATACTTCCGTCTACCTGGCCTTCCCTGATTGAATTTAATCTTTCCGTACACGGGACTGAAGGCAGAATAGACATTGACCTTACTGACCAGGGTTTGAGGATTTCCGGGAAAAATGTTTATAATATGCCGTTCATAAGTGGGAAAATGGAAATTTATGACAGAACCCATGGTTTTGTTCCAATGCCGATAAAACATTTTATTGGCTGTGTTCTTAAAAATAAAGAACCTCTGGTGAAACCAGAAGAAGCACTTTTAAATGTCAGGATTATTGAGGCAATTACTAAATCCTTGCAGAAAGGGGAGGTGTCATTTGTCAAGACCTGACACCTTTTCATCTGACACCTTTTCATTGGCAGAGAGACTCATCACAAGTGTCATTTTTATTCCTATTTTATTTCTCGCCGTTCATTTTGGAGGAGCATCTTTTTTTCTGATGGTTGCAGGTACTGCCATTATTGGACTGATTGAATTCTATGACCTGCAGAGGTACAGGTCAAATCCTCAATATGAAACAGGAATTGTCGTCAGTCTGATTTTATGCATCAGTGCCTTTCGCAGAATTTATTCTCCGATTTCCATCCTGGTCTTTTTGATATTTCTGTCTCTGATAATAGAATTATTTAAAAAATCATTCAGTAAAAAGATTGAAAGACATAGTGTAGTAAATAATGTTGCTGCAACTATCTTTGGTGTTCTTTATGTTACTTTCCTGCTTTCCCATTTGTTTTTTCTGCGCGAGAGGGGCTTGCGATTTATTTATCTTCTCTTTTTCGGAACATGGTGCGCTGATAGTGCAGCCTATTTCGTCGGGAAAAAATGGGGACGGCATAAACTGATTCCAAAGATAAGTATGCATAAATCCATTGAGGGAGCAATTGGCGGGATATCTGCGGGGCTGCTCGTCTTTCTTATTGCCAGATTTTGGATATTTGATTTTTCCCTGGAGACCAGTCTATTACTGGGAATTTTAATAGGGATTTTTGCTCAAGCTGGAGATCTGGTAGAGTCACTTTTAAAGCGGGATGTAGAGACAAAGGATTCCGGGGATTTTATTCCAGGCCACGGGGGATTACTTGATAGATTTGACAGCCTTCTTTTCACTGCCCCATTTTTCTATTATTTCCTCTCTATTTATTCCCTATAGTGCTGACTACTGATTGTTGGATTATTTATGAAAAAGATAATATCCATTTTAGGTTCCACGGGCTCTGTTGGTATAAATACCCTGGATGTTATTTCGAAGTTTCCAGAGGACTTTGCCATCTATGGATTGTCCTGCAGGGAAAACATTGGACTACTCATAAGGCAGATAGAAAAATTTAATCCCCATAGTGTAGCAATCCTAAATGAAGAAAAGGCTATTGAAGTAAAGAAGTTATTGAAGGGTAAAAAAGTTGAAATTTATAGTGGAATGAGTGGTTTAATAAAGATTGCCGAGGCAAAAGAAGTGAATATGGTAGTCGGAGCACTTACCGGGAAAAACAGTCTTTTTCCCCTGTTAAGAGCGATAGGCAAGGGTAAGGATATTGCCGTTGCAAATAAAGAGGTGATTGTAGGTTTTGGAAAAATTCTCGTGAATGAGGCTAAAAAGAAAAAAGTGAGAATTCTACCAGTGGATAGTGAGATAAGCGCAATATTCCAATGTTTAGAAGGAAGGAATATAGATGAGGTAAAGGAAGTTATTCTTACAGCTTCTGGTGGGCCATTTTATCGTCTTTCGCGAATGGCATTGGAGAAAGTTACAAGGCAGGAGGCAATTAAACATCCAATATGGAAGATGGGGAAAAAAATTTCTGTGGATTCCGCCACTCTGATGAATAAAGGACTGGAAATAATTGAAGCAAGCAACTTCTTCGGGATTCCTTTAAGTAAAATCAGAGTGCTGATTCATCCCCAGACTATAATTCATTCAGTTGTTTCGTTTATTGATGGGATAAGTTTGGCACAATTGGCAATTCCTGATATGCGAATTCCGATTCAGTACGTCCTATTCTATCCGAAAAGAATTGGGACTTTTCTTCCATCAGCTGATTTGGCAAAGGCAGGAAATTTAGAATTTATCCATCCAGATACTAAGTCCTTTCCCTGTCTTCAATATGCCCGAGAAGCCGTTGTTATTGGAAAAGGTATGCCTGCAGTTTTAAGTGCTGCGGATGAAGTAGGAGTTAATGCCTTCCTTGAAGGAAAAATAGGTTTTATGGACATTCCGAGGGTTATAAAGAGAGTAATGGATAAATATAAAAGAAAGTGTCAAACATTAAAAGAACTATTAGAGGCAGATGAATGGGCAAGAGATGAAACGGAAAAAATAATTTGTAGTGGCAGAGTGAACTCTGCATGAGGGAAGAAAGATGATTACGACAATTGTAGTTTCAATTATTTCGCTTGGGCTGCTGATTTTTTTTCATGAACTCGGTCATTTTCTAATCGCAAAGAAAATCGGCATTCGCGTGGAAAAATTCTCATTAGGTTTTGGTCCAGAACTTATAGGATTTACAAAGGGTGAAACAAGATATCTCGTATCTCTAATTCCTTTTGGCGGATATGTGAAAATGGCTGGCGAGAATTCTCAAGCCAGGCAGGGGATGCCGTGGGAATTCAATATGCGTTCAGTAGGAGAGAGAATGCTTGTTGTGTTTTTCGGGCCACTCTTCAATTTCATACTCGCATTCCTCCTGTTTGTTATTGTTTTCAAAATAGGCGTGGTTTCCTTTAACATTGATACTACAATAATAGGTAAAATATCTGAGGGTTATCCGGCGCAAACTGCAGGATTGGTTCCTGGCGATAAAATCATAAGCATTAATGGTGAAAAAGTTTCCAATTGGATGGAGGTTCAAGGAAATATTCGCAAAGGTATAGAACATCCGCTTAACATAAGAGTTCTCCGGGGAACACGCGAGATGGAACTTAAAATTTTGCCGCGGTGGGATAAAGATGAGATGAGGAAAATCATTGGAATTAGCCCTCAGGAGAGTATCAAGAAATTTTCTATCTTGAAAGCAATATATGAAGGATTCCTCCAGACCGTTTTACTTACTTACGCAATCCTCAAGGGGTTGTTCCTAATTATAATTGGAAGAATTAAACCGGACATTGCTGGACCAATTGGAATCGTGCAGATGCTTGGAGCCCAGGTTCGTTATGGAATTACTTCCCTTTTATATTTCATAGGATTTCTAAGCGTAAACTTAGCCATAATAAATCTTTTTCCGATTCCCATTGTGGATGGAGGTGTTATTCTACTTCTGTTTATAGAAAAGTTAAAGGGTAGGCCAGTTTCGGATAAAAACAGGCAGTTGCTGGAACAAGTAGGGCTGGTGTTACTTATAATCCTGATGATATTTGCAACATTCAAGGATATAGTGAGGATAAGATAAAAATTAAACGAAGAAACACTATAAAGATTTGGGTTGGCAATGTTCCAATTGGAGGAAATGCTCCAATTTCCATTCAGTCAATGGTAAAAGTACCAACATCTGATATCAGAAAGACAGTTCGGCAAATAAGGGAACTGAAAGAAGCGGGTTGCCAGATTGTACGAGTCGCTGTCCCTGATTTAAAATCTGCTCAGGCAATTTCAGCGATTAAAAAAGAAATAAATGTTCCCCTGGTTGCGGATATTCACTTTAACTATCGTCTTGCACTTGTGGCAATCGAACATGGAGTTGATAAGATAAGGTTAAATCCAGGCAATATACGCCGCCCTGACGAGATTGAAATAGTTGTCAAAGAATCGAAGCGCAGAAAAATCCCGATTCGTATAGGTGTCAACTCTGGTTCCATAGGTAGCGGTGCGATTCATCGCACTTGTAGTGGCAGAGTGAACTCTGCAAGTAGCGCCCCAATGTTACATCGGGGTTCATTATCAGGACGAATGGTCGATTCCGCTCTGGGTTATATTCGGCTCTTTGAGAAATTAAAGTTTAATGATATTATCATTTCCCTTAAGACTCCGGATATCCAATCAACAATTGAATCATACAGGTTGATGGCAAAAGAAGTGGATTATCCATTTCATTTAGGGATGACAGCAACCGGGTCGCTGGTTCCGGCATTAATTAAATCTTCTCTGGGAATAGGGACCCTTCTTATGGGGGGGATTGGAGATACAATTCGTGTTTCTCTGACAGGAAGTCCCGTGGAAGAAGTTAAAGCAGGACATGAAATTCTTAAAATATTGAGATTAGAACCTGGAATTGAAATAATTTCTTGCCCGACCTGTGGTCGTTGCAAAGTCAATTTAGTCAAAATCGTTCACGATTTTGAAAAATCTTGGAATCGTAGTGGCACGACCCCGATGGTAACATCGGTGTGCCCCGATTCTGCTTTATTGTCATCGTTAAAGGTAGCTATTATGGGTTGCGAGGTCAACGGTCCTGGTGAGGCAAAAGAGGCGGATATTGGCATTGCCTTCAGTGGTAAGAATGCTTTGTTGTTCAAAAAAGGAAAACCGGTTAAAAAGATTTCCGACAAGGATGCAGCCCAAATATTATTAAACGAAGTTAGAAGGAAAATTTTTTAAAGGAAAATTTTTTGTGGGTTTAGGAAAAATATTTGAAGATTTAGATTTTGGAAAGAAGAAAATACAGGAATTAAAACAAGGAAAACGTTATGGCAACATTTCTTGAAAAATGGGTTGAAGAGCAGGCAAGGTTGACCAAGCCTGATAAAATTTATTGGTGTGATGGCTCTGATGAAGAAGCTCGTAAGATTGTAGAAATAGGACTTACCCGGGAACGCATAGAAGATTATAATGTATTTCACAAACTCAGCCAGAAAACTTTCCCGAGCAGTTATCTTCATAGAAGCCATCCTACAGATGTTGCAAGAGCAGAACACTTAACATATGTCTGCCATTCTGATAAAAAAACTGCAGGACCAAATAATAACTGGATGCCACCTGCACAGGCTAAAGAAAAACTAACAAAATTGTCTGATGGATGTATGCGCGGAAGAACTATGTATGTTCTTCCGTATATGATGGGTCATCCTGAATCACCTTATGCAAAAGCCTGCGTTCAACTCACCGATGTTTCTTATGTAGCTGTAAGCATGAGAATAATGACCCGCGTGGGTAAAGGGGTAATACAGAAAATAAAAAAAACTGATAATTTTGTCAGAGGATTTCATTCTGTTGGTGACTTCCACCAGGACAGAAGATTTATTATGCATTTCCCTGATGAAAATCTTGTCTGGAGTATTGGTTCAGGCTATGGCGGAAACGCACTTCTTGGCAAAAAATGTTTTTCTTTGAGGATTGCATCCTGGCTGGGACTAAAGGAAAATTGGCTGGCAGAGCATATGATTATTATAGGTGTTGAAGACCCTCAGGGTAAAATAACCTATATAGCTGCTGCAATGCCCAGTGCCTGTGGGAAAACAAACCTTGCAATGATGGAACCTGCTTTGCCGGGCTACAAAGTATGGACTGTCGGAGATGACATAGCATGGTTAAATATTGGTCCTGATGGAAGATTGTGGGCAATAAATCCGGAAAACGGATTTTTTGGAGTAGCATCTGGAACTTCCATGAAAACCAATCCAAATATGATAAGAACTCTTAAAGCGGGAAAATTCTACCCGACAATTTTTACAAATACCGCGCTGAACACTGACACAAATGACCCCTGGTGGGAAGGTTTGGATGGTGAAATTCCATCAAATCTTGTTGATTGGCGAGGAAGAGAATGGAACCCGTCACTGGGCACCAAAGCTGCGCATCCTAATTCGAGATTTACTGTTGCAATTTCCCAGTGTCCAACGGTTTCTCCTGAATTTAATAATCCTGATGGCGTGCCAATCTCTGCAATACTTTTGGGCGGTAGAAGAACTAATCTTATCCCGTTAGTATATGAGAGTTTTAACTGGCAACATGGTGTATTTACTGGTGGCGGAATTGGCTCAGAAACTACTGCCGCTGCTATTCATAAGGTAGGAGTTTTGCGACGAGATCCAATGGCAATGCTGCCTTTCTGCGGATATAATATGGGCGATTATTTCAGACACTGGCTTAACATTGGAAAAAGATTAGCACATCCACCAAAGATATTTGCAGTTAACTGGTTCAGGACTGATGGGGAAGGAAATTTTCTATGGCCAGGATTCGGGGAAAACATCCGTGTGCTAAAATGGATAATTGAGCGGATAAATAATAAAATTGGGGCAAAAGAAACACCCATCGGGTTTGTTCCTAATCCAAAAGATTTAGAACTAGATGGAATAAATATTCCTCAAGAGAATTTAGAAAAATTGTTTGAAGTTAACATTGAGGATTGGGGGGAGGAGATTAAAGATATCCAGAAGTTTTTTGAACAGTTTGGCAAAAGGATGCCAGAAGAAATCTGGAAAGAATTTAAAAATTTTAAGGAACTGAAATGAAAGCATTGCTTGAAATCGAAATAGAGAAATTAATGATTTTCTGGCAAGAAAGCGCGTGGTGAAGCAATCTTTTTATTGTAACCACTCATGCTGAGTGTTTTAGTTGCTAATATAAATTACCTGAAAATATCGGACATATCAGACATGTTTCGTTGGAATGTAGTGGCAGAGTTTACTCTGCTTAAATCCCGGAGGTGATATGAGTAAACCAAGAGAATTTGAGGATAAAAACCGCGAAGTAATGGATGAATTCTATGATTTAAGCGAGAGTTATAGCGGGGGAAATGGGGAAAGCATAAAAAAACGATTGAAGAAATTAATTGAAAAAGACCCTGATTTTTTGGATTCTCACGTGTTACTTTATCAGATATTGCAGGACGAAGATAATCCTGCAGAAACAGAAAAAATATTAGATGAAGCCTATAACAGAGCAATAAAATTGATAACGGACAAACATGGTAATTGGCCCGATGTTCTTGAATGGGGCTGGCTGGAAAATAGACACATCATAAGGGCTATTTTAAACAAAGCCATTCTTTTATGGGATAAAAATAAAACTGAAGAAGCCCTGGACATTTTCAGAAAGTTATTAAAAACCAATCCAGGAGACAATGTGGGTGCCAGAGATTTCATTTTGGCAATTAGGATGAATATGACCTACAAAGAGTACGAAAAACGTTTCAACAAGGGTGGTTATTACGATAATGAATCTGCTGACTGGTTCAATAAAAATTATAAAAAATTCCCGGACGAATTTAGCTGGTGGGAAAAAGCAGTTGAAAAATATGGATAAGATGTTTACTTGGCGATTTTGGCGATTACTTGGCGATTTTCGAAAATATCGGACAAGACTAAGGAATATTATATCACATTTCGGTTACTTTTTTGATGATTTAATGCGCACGTGAGTAAGGAAAGAGGATAAACTTGTCCCCCTGGGTCTTACAGACCCATACAGGGGGATCCCGTATCCCTAATGTTATATCGGGCATCGGGACACACTACGGGGCTTCAGCCCCGGAAGGGATGGCGGTTATTTAGGAATTTTTAATTGATAAAACTACTGTTTATTGCCGAACAGTAGTTTTTTATTTCTTTTCGGTCAGAGGTATTCTAAATCAAATATTCGCCCTTTTAAGCATTTTTTACTTGACAAAAGGCGAAAAGTATGCTATAATGGTAGCACAAGAGGTAAAAGATGGCTAAACACCTTACTGTGCGTCAAAAAGAAATATTAAAGCGGATTAATGAATATTTCTCCGAACATCAGATAGCTCCTACATACAAGGAATTAGCGGAGAGAATGAAAGTTAATTCCCTTGCCACCATTGCCAAATACATTAAGGTATTGGTAAGAAAGGGATTCCTTCAACTCTTACCGGGCCACAGGGGTATAATTATTTTAAGGTCCAGCGAAGATGAGAATTTGCTGAAAGTTCCCATACTTGGCACAACTGCAGGTGGTCCTCCGATTTTGGCACAGGAGAATATCAAGGGTTATGAAACGGTTTCTACAGGTACATTTGTCTACATTCCCGACTTTCTTTTGGAAGTCAAGGGCGATAGTATGCTCGAGGCAGGAATAAACAATGGTGACCTTGTTGCTGTCAAAAAAGGAATTAATATCCAAAATGGCGACATAGTTGTTTTCCTTGTAGATGAGGAATCCACAGTTAAGAGATTCTACAGGGAAGGCGGCAACATAATTTTGAAACCCGCAAATCCAAATTACCCCAATATTGTTATTAGAGACGACGGAAGATATTTATCCCCCATTGGCAAAGTGGTGGGGGTGATAAAGAAGAATAATACATAGGAGAGACAATAAAAAAATGGATATTAATTCTATAGAAAAAAAATTAAATATTACACCAAATGGATATGTTGGTAGTAAAAAAAACAAAATATCCTGGATAAATTCATGCTTTCAAAATGAGGGCATTGATTTAAAGAATTCAACTGTTTTCGATGCTTTTAGTGGAACAGGATCTTTTTCAATTTATTCCAAGTTAATTGGAGCAAAAAAAATATTTTCAAATGATTTTCTAATAAGCAGTGCCTTATATGTAAAAACATTTGTTGAAAATCCAGGATTAAAACTTTCTGAAGAAGAGATAAAATACCTTATTTATAATAAGAATAGAAAGACTGATTCATTCATGCAAAAATATTATACTGGAGAAGAGAAATATTTTCATGAAAAGGAATCGATATTTTTAGATAATTTTAAAGTCAACATAGAAGACTTAGATGGAAATATTAAAATTAATATGCAGGATATATTTTATCTGAGAAAAAATAGAATAAATATTAATGATGATCAGATATTTAAAATTGGTTACAAGCAGGCTGCTGCTTTTGCTGCGATTCTCTCAATGATATCTAGCTGGTTTGGGGGAGGTGCTGGAAAATTCAGTTCTCCTTCATATAAATCAAGAAAAATATTTACAGTAAGTAGAGAAAAAGCAAAAAGAAAAGATAGGCCATTTATTGGAGAAGAATTAGTATTAGATTACCTAAAATATTCGAAAAGTAGTTTGGATAAAATAAATAGATGTATTGAGCCTATAGAAACAAACGCATTGACTTTTAATACAGATACAATGAGTTTATTGCAAACAAAAGCATTTGTTAATAATCCCATTGACCTTATATATATTGATTTACCTTACGGTGGGGAACATACGGATTATTTTAAATTGTATGGTTTACTAGAAAGTTATGTCCTTAGCAAACCAATATTACAGCTAAACTATCTTAATGAAATTAATTACTTTAATTCAAAAATAGAATACGAGAAGTCATTTATTAAATTGTTGGAGTTGCTTAAATTTAATAAAATAAGTACCTGGATTTTTTCTTTTAATGATTCAAGCTGGACTTCTGTAAATAGAATAATTAACATTTTAAAAGCTTTTACGAACAGAGTGAAAGTATATAATGCAGAGCACTCGTACAAATACAGGAGGGGTACTAACAGAAATGGTACGGAATATTTATTTATTTGCAAATAATTTTGAAAGGAGTATTAAAAATAATGAGAAAAAAGAGTAGAAATCATTGGATTCTCAGCTCAGCAATTACATCGCTTGGCTCATTCCATTACTTATTAAAATACCTTGTAAATAAACATTACAGTTCTATTGAGTACACTAAATTGCAAAGATTATTATTACAGGATCTTTCAAATGATACCAAGGTTCCAATAAAATCCTTGTTTGGCGCTAGACAACACATAAAGGCGTTAGAACATCTAGGTTTAGTAAAAAAATATAAAGGCCCAAATAAAAAAGATGTATTTACATTAAGTAAAATTTCAAAGGCTTTTGTTGAAAATCCAAGTGATATATACACAAAATGTTTTTTTGAAATAGAATTCAATAAAGAAAATAAGGTATCCGAGATAGATCCTAATTTTAATATTAATCCTGGCTTGTTTATATTGAATGTTCTTTTTTACCTAGAAAAATATTATGGCGACCGAGAATCTTATTTGACAAACGACGATTTTTCTCACCATTTAATTTTTGTTAAGAATAAAGATAAAATTGCTAATATCGGAGAATCTATATATAAATCTCATCAAACAAATAATTATCCAAACTTTCTGGCTGGAAATAGTGAAAAAACATATACCAATCATGGAAGTTGGATTAAAGCATTAATAAAGAACACCAACTATATAGAAGATCATCCCAATATTAAAGGGGCCGTAAAACTTAATTATAAAGAGATAATAAACGATGCTTCAGATAGCAATTCAATTAATCAAAATTTAGCTCAAAAAACCTTGGAGTTATTTAATTGCTCTGATTTTAAATACAGAGAATATCAAAGTAAAAAAGAATACAGTCTATTGAAAAAAGTTAATAAATTTTCTAAAGAAAGTATTAAAAGGCTTATTGAAAAATATAGAAGAATTTCGTGGGCGAAAGGCAACAAATCGTCTAATAGACTTTATATTCCAATGTCGGCAGAATTAAGAGCACTGGTAAAAAAACATGCAAATTTTACTTGTCAAGCATGCGGAAAGTTTTCTTTTAAAGATAAAAAAGGTTATGGCTATTGTGAACCTCATCATATCATTGCGCGAGCTAAAGGTGGAGAGGTGGATAATCCAGATAATATAATTGTTTTGTGCCCATTGTGTCATGCAAAAATACATCACGGGGGTCCTAAAGAAAGAATCAGTGTTTATAAAATTCTTCTAAAAAAAGGGTGTATTAAGCTTAACTATTTTGTAAAATTGGCAAAAATAAAAACCATTACTGATGAACAGCTAAAATTTTTGAGAAAAGAAGGAATTATAACTTTGGTAGAATTTAAAATATTAAATATTTAATTTCTTAAAATGGTTAATATGATAGAAAATATTTGTTTTCCACAGACACAATATTTTGGAAGTAAAGAAAAACTAGGTTCCTTTATTATAGAAAATGTTGAAAAATATATCGGCTTAGAAAAAATAAATACTGTTTTTGATGCATTTTCTGGAAGTGCTTATGTTGGATATATTTTTAAATTATTAAATAAAAAAGTTATCGGCAATGATTATTTAAAATTTAATTATCACGTCGGGAATAGCCTGCTTGTCAACAATAATATAACACTAGGTAAAAAAGAAATTGATGTCTTATTCGCATTTAATAAAAATAAAAGACAGTTTTTTGAAAAAGTTTATTCTGACCTCTTTTATACAAAGGAAGAGTGTAAGACATTAGATAATTTTAGATATAATAATGAAAAATTAAAAGGGATTAAGAGGTCTTTATCTTTTGCAATTATGACGAAAGTACTGATTAACATGATTCCCTTTGGAAAATTTAATTACACTACCGCTATTCCATATAGAAATTCCAAGTTTAAAAGTTATCTTAACAATTATAACATTAAAGAAAAATTTATAGAATATTCCAAAATTTGGAATGCTGCTATATATGATAATAAGAAAAAAAATGAAATGTATTGTGCTTCAACACCGAATATAGTAAGAAATATCAAAGCAGATTTAATATATATTGACCCTCCATACATTGGAACCGATTACCCTGATTACTACAGATATTATCATTTCCTGGAAACTTTTGTTGTTTATCCTGCGAAACCTGTATTTATTAAAAAGACGAAGGAAGTAGTTAAAGAAAAAAGTAGATTTTCTCTAAACGATAAGCAAGAGATACTAAAACAATTTAAAATCTTATTTGAAAGATCGGGTCATATAAAATATTGGGTATTGAGCCACAATATGAAAGGGTATCCCTCGCTGAATGATTTCAAAGAACTTATCACTACTATTAATGATAAAAGGAAAATAAATATCATTGAGAAGGAGTATATATATAAAAGTGGTTATAAAAGAAAGAATAATTATGAGTATTTACTAATAGCAAAATAGTAAAGAATCCCTGCTGGAACTTCTGTTTACAGTCATCCTGATGGACCATCGGCTGGAGTTAAAGCACTGATTTTAGCATACCAGGCTTACAAAAAACATAAGATTACAGAAGTGGAAAAATTGAAGAAGCACGCACTCGGGATGGGTAGTTCAGGCAGAGCATTGTTGCGCGCTCTGAAGTAAAAAGGATAAAATGCCGCTTGTGCCGATGAAAGAACTTTTGATAAAAGCATATAAAGAGGGTTATGCAGTGCCGTCGTTTTGTGTATGGAGCGCTGAAACAATACAAAAAGTTATTGAAGTTGCTGAAAAACTTAAAGCTCCTGTTATATTGATGAACGGGCCCGGCGAATTTCCTCTGGTTGAGCCAGGGATTTCGTCAGCAATAGCTTATAATCTAATCGGACAATATGATGTTCAGGCTGCTTTGCATCTTGACCATGGAAATTCTATTGATATGGTAAAGTCCTGCATTTCTGCAAAATATACTTCTGTAATGTTAGATTATTCCACAAGACCATTTGAAGAGAATGCAAAGGCACTCCGCCAGGTAGTAGAAATGGCTCATCCCTCAGGAATTAGTGTTGAAGGAGAAATAGGCTCGGTTGGGTTTCTTGATAAAGTTACAAAAGAAGGCGGGTATTTCTCTTCCCTGACTGACCCGGAACAAGCTTTACAGTATGCTAAACAGACAGGCGTGGATGCTCTTGCTGTTTCGATTGGGAATGCCCATGGTATTTATACCAAACTCCCGCAATTTGAATTTGACCTGCTTGCAAAGATTAATTCAAAGGTCAGGATTCCTCTTGTGCTGCACGGTGGTTCAGGTACGCCCGAACAGGATATAAAGAAAGCAATATCCCTGGGAATTGCAAAAGTCAATGTGGCAAGTGAGTTGCTTAAGGTGGTAAGAGAATCACTTCTCAGCCAGTGGAATGCCGGGAAGAATCTCTGGGTTCCTGCAGCTCAGGTTGAAGCGATGAATGACTTAGCAAGAGTAGTAGAAAAATGGATACTTATCACTGGAGCAGCAGGGCGCTCATAAAATCTCTGTAATTCAGACATAAGGGGTCAATTCCTCGAAAAACCTGCCCGAAGCGAAAAAATAAATACTTTTTCATTGACAAAAATTTAATTTTGTGTAGAATATATATCAGGAAAGAAAGAAGGGAATAAAGGTAATGGGTAGTTTATAATAAAAATAGATTTAACTAATTCGTTGTAAGGAGGTGAGGGAATGGCGACAGAAGAGATGGTGGCCATGCTTTCTGCAGAGCAGATTGTTCTTCCTGCCAAAATAGGGAGACAAGTGGGGTTGAAGAAAGGAGCAAGATACATCCTTTTTAAGAGCGGGGATACTATAATTTTAAAGAAGATGGAGCTTCCTACCCTAAGCAATTTTGAAAAATTAACTGAGTGGGGAGTTGAATTTGCCAAGAAGAGAGGAATAAAACCTAAAGATGTCCTTGAAGATGATTAGAGTAGTTCCGGATACCAACATTTTAATTTCTTCTATTTTCTGGAAAGGAAAACCCTATCAAGTAATTAAAGGTGGCTTTGAGGGTAAATACCGCCTTATTCTTTCTGCAGAAATTCTTGCAGAATTAATCAATAAACTTAGTGATAAATTTACACTTCCACAGGATCGTATAGAAGATGAGGTGAACTTATTATTTCACTATTGCGATTTCATAGAACATAAAATTAAGCTAGAAATAGTAAAAGATGATCCCAGTGATAATAAGATTATAGAGTGTGCAATTTCTGGTGCAGCACACTACATTGTTACTGGAGATCCCCATTTGAAAAATATAAAAGAATACAAGGGGATTAAAATTGTCAGTCCTGATAAATTTCTCTCCGAGATTAAGCAGCATTTTTTGCCATAAGGGTTTTTATCCAATGTTACTTTTGCATCAATTACCTAAAGGTAAAATTCCCCGATTTTCTGTTCGTCTTTTAGAACTGTAAATTTCTCTTTAGGAACTAGGCAAACAGTTACTTCCCCTCCAGGAAATTGTTCTATCTTCCATGATCTTCCCTTAACCTTTATTGTCCCGTCTTTCTTCACTATCCTGGGATAAGCAGAATATAATCTCTAAGTTTTTGTCAGGAGGAATAGGCCTTGAGATTACTTTTACCTTGGAAATTATAATTGAAAAATGACCCCCTCTTTCTTCCTTCAGGATATTACTATCCCTTTTTCTTGTTTTTTTCTAATTTAAGCACTCATTCCAAGAGAGGATAAATAACCTTACTTGTGTTCCTTAAAAAGAATCTGGGGCTTCTAACGAATTTTTTCATTTTTTGGTCTTAGTGTCTGAATCACAGGTGATGATTTAATGCGAAAACTTGACAAATGTATTTTTTATGGTATAACATATACAGGTATTTAAATATAAGGATATTATTGAAGGACTCTGTTCATAAGAAATTCCATCGGGACTTATAGAGACTAAAGTCGCGGATTGGTCAAAAGAGGAAAAATGAGAGACATTGTGAAAGTTTTTAAAGCCCTGTCAGATCCCATAAGATTGAGAATGCTAAAACTCCTTCAGGGCAGGGAACTTTGCGTATGTAAGATAATGCAGGCGCTGGATATTTCACAGACACGCGCCTCAAGAAATCTCGGTATTCTTAAAAATGCTGGATTCGTTGTGGACAGGAGGCAGGGACTCTGGGTGCACTATTCAATCAATAAAGATAAGGTTAACCAATACCACAAGGCAATAAGCGCTCTTCTTGACAAATGGCTTGAAGACGAAGATATTATTATTGAGGATGCCAGGAGATTGAAAAAGGCAGTCAAATTGAGTAAAGTAAAGGTTTGCAGGTAATACTTTTATTTTTTTATCACTAATATGTGGGTATTTAAATATACAAATGTAAACAGGGGGGATATATGTTTGAAAAACTTATGTATGCAGGTTTTTTGGCGCTTGTTGAATATCTTTCCGCGCACGTACTTACCTGCCTTATCCCTGCTTTTTTTATAGCAGGCGCTATATCGGTTTTTGTTTCGCAGGCATCGGTTATGCGGTATTTCGGAGCCAAAACGAACAAGGTCTTGTCGTACGGGGTAGCATCTGTGTCCGGTACGATACTTGCAGTCTGTTCCTGCACAGTGCTTCCTTTATTTGCGGGAATATACAATCTGGGCGCAGGGCTTGGTCCGGCAATCGCCTTTCTTTATTCAGGTCCTGCCATTCATCCTGACCATTATTGTTGTAATCGGCTTCCTGCTTACATTTGTTCCCGGTCCCGTGATTGCAAATATTATCGGTAAAAAAGCAGGTTTCTTGGGTGTGATTATCGCGGCAATATTCGGTTCAATATTGCTTGTTCCTCATTTCATAGCCGTACCCTTAAGCGGCTCGCTTTTGCAGGGAGGCGCCGGCATAACTTCAATTGCAGCGTTTATAACCACTTTGGTTATGGTTGGAATCGTCACTGCTCCCATGGAATCAAAACTACTCGGAAAGAAATTTACCCTGTGGCGTAATCTCTTAAGTTTCGGGTTTGCATTGCTTATAGCACTCATAATGGGGAGTGTGCTTAAATGAAAAAAATACTCAGGCAATACGGGCTCTTGATAATTCTCATAGTTTTGATAATGGTATTGTATCCTTTTATGCCGGATAGGGCAAGTAATATTTCCCGTATCTCAGCGCAATATTTAATAGAAGTGTTATCAATCCTTCCGCCCATTCTTATTCTGCTCGGCTTGCTGGATACCTGGGTTCCGAGGAAAATCGTTGAGAAAACGCTGGGCGAAAGATCCGGAGTGAAAGGTGCAGGCATCGCAATTCTTACAGGTACTGCTGCTGCAGGTCCGTTGTATGTTGCCTTCCCAATTGCAGTGTTCCTGTTGAATAAAGGAGCAAGTGTCTTCAATGCAGTGATATTCCTCTGTTCCTGGTCTGCAATAAAGATACCGATGATTATGTTCGAGTCCAAATAGAAGCCTACAGCGCTGGTTCAAAGCCCTCAGGTATGGTGGACGAAATAGCAATAAGGGTGATGCAGGAGAAGGGAATTGACATATCAGGACAATCTTCCAAGGGTTTTCTGGACCTTCCCGTTAAAGAACTTGACATTGTCGTCACAATGGGTTGTAAGGATATATGTCCTTTTGTTTCCTCAAAAGAGCATATTGAATGGGATATCCCGGACCCGAAAGGAAAATCCATAGAATTCTTTAGAGGTGTGAGGGATAAAATCGAAGAAAAAGTGAAAAAAGTGATAGGGACTGTTGAAAATAGGTGGCCTGTCCCCTAAAAGATGTACCACTTATTCCAAAGGGAGCCATTCCGTATACTCAAATTGAAAGTGTTATTTATAAATGAATTTTATTTGCGATTAGCCGCCGATTTTTAGGCGGCTTTTCTGTTTTCCTTCGACTCAAATCAGGATTTCTATATAAATTTCTACCTCTTTTTCTTGACTTTTTTCTGATAAGAGGTATAATATATAAAAGTTGTTGCGTTGATATAACTGCAATAAAATCAATGGTTTCTTGAATCGCGCCGGAGTGGCGGAATGGCAGACGCGTTGGACTCAAAATCCAATGTCCGTAAGGGCTTGAGGGTTCGACTCCCTCCTCCGGCATACTCGAAAATTGATGAGAGGGACAGTCCCTCTGTATAATATGGAGGTGATATAGATGGCAAAAGCAGCACTGGGAAAAGAACTGTTGGTTGAGGCACAGGATAAAAAAGGGATGTTGGCAAAAATTTCTTCGGCAATTGCTTCGGCTGGAGTGAATATCCGTGCAATATGCGCCTGCGGAGAAAAAGGAAGAGCATATTTTATGATGGTGACTTCAAATAACTCAAAGGCAATTAAAGCACTCAAGCCACTGCGTTTTCCTGTCAAAGAAAAAGAAGTAGTTCTGCTTGTTCTGGAAGATAAAGTTGGGGCGATGGAAAAGGTAAGTGAGAAATTGTCCAGTAAAGGGATAAATCTCAAATACATTTATGCTACCACTGGCGGAAACCAGAAAGTGTGCTCGCTTGTATTTTCATCGAATAACAATAAAAAAGCAATAGAGATTATACAAAAATGCCGGATTTGAAATTTATTTTAAATTTATTTCTGTGATTCAGACACTAAATAAACAGTCTCGGAAAAATAAAAAAAATCGCTGAAAACTTGACTTTCTTCTTTTTTTGTGATATAATTATAACACCAATATATAATATATGGTGTTATATGAACATTGAGACACTAAAATCAGCTATTACAAAGTTGAATAGGCATAGATATTTCCTGGAGAAGAGATGCCAGAGAATAGGTAAAATGCTTCCAGCATCCCTTATCCTGCGTGCTTTTCCTCATAGTAGTGATACCTCTTATGCTATTGCCCAGACCAAACCCCATCCAAGATACGGGTATATTACATATTTTGATGGTACAACTACCAGGCATAAATATATTCCAAAGAGAGATTTAGACAATGCAGTGTTTCTTACGGGAAATTACCGCAATTTCTGTAAGTGGATGAAAGAAATTCGTTCATTAAGCAGGCAAATTTTACAACTGTTGGACAAAATTGGAGAATTACAGACTTTACCTATTTCATCAATAGAGGAAAAAGAGGATAAAAGAAAATGAGTGTAGTTGTCTTTGAACAAAACCAATCATTTGTAATAAACTCTTTCAAAAGTGGAGACTTTGATTATGTTGATATTACCACTGAAATCCAGGAAAGAGAATTCTTCCAATTTCTATTGGATAAAGAGATTATTCAGTATCTTGGTAAAATCTATCCTACCCCACGAAAAAAAGAGGAGGTTCCAGCCTGGGCAGCAGTTTGCACAAATATATCCTTGCGCATTCACAGAAGTCAGAGTTTCTATTCTTTTCCATATATTGTAAGAATTGGTGGGCTAATTGATGCATTGGGTCCACACATTGCAGAAAGAAAAATAGATAAGGAAAAGAAAACAATAGAATTGCGATGTCCTGGATTTAACAAAAAAAATCAATATTCACGCACAACTCCATGGGATCAGGATTTTGTGCGCAAGTTCTGTAAAGACACAGCCCCGGATTTATTAATGGATTGGTATAACAGAGGAGTAAACTGGTGTGTTAGGAAATTAACCGGATATGATAATGACGGTATGTTTATTGGAGATTCAACATATCTATTTGTCCCCAATAATCCAAAATATGAAGGTAGTGCTCTCCTTCTTTTTGATGAACACAATCACCCAGTAGATCCGGATAAGGTTGATGCATCCTTAATTAAAAAGGGGAAATACATCTGGAGGAGATGCTATCAGATGGTGTCGATTATTCATACAAATAGAAATAAACAATTCTTTGCTGTAGTAGCATTAAGAATTATTGGTGGAAAGGCTAATCCTCTGCATCCATTATACTCTCTTGTAAAGGATTTTGTAAACAGAGAAGGAAAAGGAATAATGAAAAAACTGATATTGGACAGGGGATTTATTTCAGGAGAAGACATATCAACATTAAAGAATAAGTTTGGCATTGATACAATTATTGGCTTGCGCAAAAATATGGATTTACTTGATGATACATT
>MNUO01000089.1 GCA_001871015.1 Candidatus Desantisbacteria bacterium CG1_02_38_46 | reverse complement strand
TGCCAATAGTCCGATAATAATATTCTTCTGCTTCGGCTCTTTGGTATGGTATAAGTATTTTAAACCAGAATAAAATATACAAATGGCAAGCCACAAAAACGCTGCAGTTCCAATTATACCGGTTTCTGCAAGGGTTTGCAGATATTCGTTATGAACACGGGATTCCTGGGATGAAAAAAACGGAATGCCTGGGGAGAATGTGCGCAAATTAGCCTGATAGATGGGATAATGCAATTTGAAAACACCTGGGCCCACACCGAGAACAGGATGGTCTTTAAACATGGCTATGCTCGTGCGCCAGACTGACAGACGGTATTGCACTGAGCCATCTGCTTTTAATGTCTCTGGATTCAAAAGAGTGGAAAACCTGAAGAAGAAATCTTTTATCCTTCCACGCCCTGAAAATCCTAAAGCAAAAAATATAACAAGTGAGATAATCAGAATATAGCTCCATCTCCTCTTAAACCTCTTCATCCCTTTCTGAAGCAATATAAGAACACTCAAAAATATAAACGAACCGCCAAATGCCACCAGCGCGCTGCGCGTACCAGTCAGGAATAAGCATAACATAATAACAAAGAAAGAAATGGCTCCAAATATTCCTGCTTTTTCCCTCAGCCCACAATTCAGCAGCAGAATAAGTGCAAGAGGCAAAATTAAAGCGAGATATCCCCCTAAGAAATCAGGATTACCCAGTATTGAAAACACACGGCTCGTCGGTGCAGCAGGATATAGAAAGCGGAACCAGTCCATTCCAAAGTATTGTAACACTCCTATGGCTGAAATAATAAATCCCATAATTACAACTGTCACAAATGCGCGGCGGACATCTTTCTCTTGAAGATTATTGACAACAAGGAGAAAAATCAAGAGATATATAAGAATTCTCAAGAGAACAGCAAGGCTTTCATAGATATTTGAAGTTACAAACAATGCCAGTAGATTCGCTCCAGCATAAAATAAAATCGGCTGATTCAGAGATGTCTTTCTTAATTTCATTCGACTGACCCAGAACATAAATAAAATCAGTGCAATTATCTGGACAAAAATCATTCTTGCCAGGTCATCATTATCCTTGATAAGCCGCCAGAATACAAACCCCATCGAAGAAAAGAAAATGATTAATAATATCCCAAACGAGATAATTTTTTTCTGCATCAAAAATCTCTGTTCAGAATTCTTCATTTCCATTAATTATATTTTTTCATAATTTTTTGAAATGCTTTTGTTTAAGGAGTTTTTGGATACTTTTAGGAAATTTCTTCAACCAGAAAGAAATTTTTTCTTTTTTCAATCCATCCCGATTAATTTCATCAAGGTCGGGAAATCTTCCCTGTGTTTTACATAACCAGTAGAGCCAATCAAAAAATGCTTTTTCCGGTTCTGCCATCAGGATTCCATTATTCTCGATGTATCCCTTGAATCGCCTGGTGTTAATGTGCCTGAAGACAATTTCACCAAGCGGTGTTAGTTTCCGCTGTGGTTTTCTTGTGGTTGCACAGGTTAGAACGAGTGGCTCCTGCGAGATAATACCATGATAAGATAGTGCGCTCTCAAAAGAAATGTAGCAGGGCTTACCGAGCGTCATTGCAAGTTCTTCAAGCGTCACTCTCGCAAATCTGTTAAGATATAGACCGGACCCTACTCTATCTACCAAACCTTTTTCTTCTGCTCTCATAAGGGCTTTGCGCAATGTAAAGCCCTTTAGACCAGATAATCGTGACAACGCAGCAATTGGTAACAAACCTTCTTGTTCCCTTGCGGTCTTCTGCAAAATATTCACCCATTGGTCAAAGGTAAAATAATGTTTCATCTACTCCTCAATTGTCTATCAATATCAGATGCCAATTCTCTCGCAGATTCCAGTAAAATTCTATACCCTTCTTTATGAAGTTTTTCACGATAAATCATGGGAAGATAATTTTCAAGGTCCTGCCTTACCCATTCTTCACTAAATTCCAAAACTCGCTTTTCAACATTTACCACAGGAGAAGAGTAATCTTTAAATTTCTTTACAACCATATCAACATCCACTGCAACACCTTTATTTCTTAATAACCAGATATCAAAAATGTCCCGACCTTTCAGATATCTCCTTGTAGCAATTGCATTGATTTTATCTGCAAGAATTTCACTCTCAGTCTCTGCTTTCACGAGAGTTAAGGGAGTAGCAGGATATCCCTTTGGTACCTTTAGTGGTAACAACTGTGAAGTATAAGCAGGATATTTAGCGAATTCAATACTTACAGAAGTATTTTCCTTGCTTTCCATTGGTTCATAATAGAGCTTCCAGCGAACCAAACTATCGGTTTCCTTCTGAACTCTCATCCAGATTTTACCTTCAAATAAGGGACCTAATTTTTCTATACCTAAATTGACTCTTTCAAAAATAGGAGATAGGGTCTGTGTCTCTGGGACCACAAAATCCAAATCCTCTGAGTATCTCGGTCCCCCATAAAGCAGTCTAAGACAGGTTCCACCCTGGAAAGTGATGGCATTACTTTCAGTAAGATTATACAGGTTTTCAAGAATTGATACCTGCAAAAATTCCTTTAAAATGGTCTTACGCAACAATCCTTCTTCCTCTGCTCGCTCATCAATGTTCAACATTCCATTTCCTTTTTTGGTCAAATTTGTCCAATTTTAGCAATATTATATCATGTTTTGATTAAAAAGTCAAGTTGGAAGGAATTTTAAACTTTTCCGACCCCGTGGGTCAGAATGTCGCTGTCAGGTGCTTTTCCGTTTTTCCATTCTGGTTTTTTCTCGCGGACCAGGGTACTTACGGTCTGGCGCCAGCCATAGTTGAGCCCTGTATCTTTTGCCGTTTGCAATGCTTGCGAATATTCGTTAATCGTAGGAAATCGGTCTATCTCAGGGTATTTATATGCCAGATGCGTCGGATAATATTGTGCCATAATGTTAACCGCTGTATCTGGTGAGAGTTCTTTTGCGATAAATTCAAAAACTCTGTCGCTGCAAGCTCGGACATCTGGCATAACTAAATGGCGAATAAGCAACCCCTTCACTGCCACACCATTTTCAATCACCAGATCACCTACCTGTCTGTGCATTTCTTTATGAGCTGACTTTGCTACTTCCACATAGTCTGGAGCTGATGAATATTTTTTTGCAGAGGCATTATCCCCGTATTTGAAGTCTGGCATATAGATGTCAATAATTCCGTCTAAAATTTTTAAAGTTTCTACAGATTCATATCCTCCGCAATTATATACGAGGGGAATCTTTAAATCTTTTTCTTTTGCAATAACAAGCGCAGTAAGAATCTGTGCTGTATAATGGGTAGGGGTGACAAAATTTATATTGTGGCATCCCAATTTTTGCAATTTCAGCATAATATTTGCAAGTTCCTCAATTGAAACTTCACTTCCTTCTCCCATCTGGCTCAATGAATAGTTCTGGCAAAAAACACAGCGAAGACTACAATGGCTGAAAAAAATTGTGCCAGAACCCATGCATCCTGAAATCGGCGGTTCTTCTCCATAATGAGGATGAAAACTCGCAATTTCTGGCAATAAACCTGCTTTGCAATACCCTCTTTTATCTTTAAGACGGTTAACTTTGCAATTCCGCGGGCAGAGATGACAGGGCGAAAGCAGCGAATATGCCTCCTTCACCCTTTCCTCAAGTTTGATTTTATCGATTTCCTGCAATTTTGTCATTTTAATAGGACCATTCCCTACTTTTCTATTTTTTCATTTGTCATTTGTCAAGACCTGACACCTGCTATTCTAACTTTGTATGTCTCTTCCACAATTCATGTGGACTCTTTTTCAATCTCCTCATTAATATCAAAACTACTGCTTCCATCATAAGAAAAAGCCCCTGCTCAAAGAGAGAACCACCAATTTGTTCCAAGCCATTCCTTTTGAACTTTCCTTTAAATGGAACAGGAACTCCAACCACAAGGTCAGAAACATTTACAATTGTTGAATTGCGGTTAGCAGTAAAAGTTACTACTTTAGCACCATAATTTCTTGCTACTTCTGCCATATGAAAAGTAACTTCTGTTTCTCCTGAACCCGAACAGGCAATCAGCAAATCACCTCTTCCTATGCCAGGCGTAATTGTCTCCCCTGCCACATAGGTTTCAAAACCAAGCTGCATCAACCTCATTGCAAATGTTTTGGCAATTAAACCCGAGCGACCTTCACCTGCAAGAAAAATTCTTTTTGCTATAAGAATTTTTTTGATAAATTTTTCTACAATTTTTTTATCAACTCTACCCATTACTTTCCTCTCTTCATCCAGAATTATTTCTATTGCTTTTTCAATTTCCATTTATTCCTCCTCTTTTGGATTTCATCCCTGATATTTGCTGCTTTTTCAAAATCAAGATTAGCTGCATAGCGCGCCATTTCTTTATTCAGAAACCTCAATAGCTCCGACTGTCTCAACGGCAGGTCGCCGTCGAGGCGACCACTTTCTCCATATTTGACTTCTTTGTCTTTAACAAATGCTGCAACTTTTGTTGCCTGCATAATTTCTTGCGGTGTCTTATAAATTGACTCAGGAGCCATGCCGTACTTTTGGTTATACTCAAGTTGGATGTTTCTTCTTCTTTCCATTTCCTTTATTGCCTCTTTCATCGCTGAGGTCATCCTGTCCGCATACATAATCACTTCCCCATCAATATTTCTGGCTGTGCGTCCGCTTATCTGGATGAGGGAACGGGTACTGTGAAGGAACCCCTCTTTATCAGCATCAAGGATGGCTACCATTGCAACTTCAGGCAAGTCCAATCCTTCGCGCAGAAGATTTATTCCGACAAGACAATCAAACTCACCTAACCTCAAGTCCCGCAATACCTCCACCCGCTCAAGAGTTTCAACCTCAGAATGTAAATATTTCACTCTTATGCCAAGTTCCTGCAAATAATCCGCTAAATCCTCAGCCATCCGCTTTGTCAGTGTTGTAACGAGCACTCTTTGTTTTTTTTCAACTCTTTTTTTAATCTCTGCAATCAAATCATCAATTTGAGCTTTTGTGGACCTGACTGAAATTGGCGGGTCAACAAGAAATGTGGGGCGTATTATCAATTCAACCACTTGATTGCTCATTTTTAATTCGTAGGGTCCAGGAGTTGCTGAGACAAAAATAGTCTGTCCTATTAAATCTTCAAACTCTTTCCATTTTAAAGGTCGGTTATCAAGACAGGATGGAAGTCTGAACCCATACTCAACAAGGGTCTGCTTTCTGGAGCGGTCTCCTTCATACATCCCGCCAATTTGTGGAATAGTAACATGAGATTCGTCTATGATTGTCAAAAATTGAGCAGGAATTCCCTTTTTGTAGTAGTAATCTATTAAACAAAATGG